>CAZVPB010000223.1:0-3374 GCA_964628165.1 uncultured Cyanobium sp. | reverse complement strand
GGCCGGTTGCCGGGCTCGGACTCGCACCGCCCGGGTCGGGGCCTCTGATTCATATATACATCCGGAGGGTGTCCCGGGAAGGCGGGAAACCGTTAGGCGCTTCTACCGCCTGCTGCTCACTCGCCCTCGGCCGACTTCATGAGCTCATCGGTGCAGATCACCCGCGCCCGTTCGAGCAGCGGCGGTCAGGGGATGGAGCCCGGATGCCGCTCAGCGGAACCGCGGCATGACGTAGCCGGTACAGATCGAGCGGTGCAGAGTGAACACGCCGAAGTGGAAGCCCTCCGCCGCCGCGATCTCCACCACCTCGTAGGGATCAGCCCCCCTGAGGCGGGCGCGCAGCTCAGGGGACCCGGCGGCATGGGCGAGGAACCGCTCCAGCTGTTCGAGCTCCCGTTCCTCCTCCGTCATTCGGCTCTCCTGGTGTCCCCTGATTCTCCGCCCACCAGAGCCCTGCGGAAGGCCGCGGAATCCAGGAGGGCCGTGTTGTGGTCGAGATCATTCACCACCACCAGCTCCGCCACGCCGGGCCGGAAGGCGCGGTGCAGGGCGCAGGCATGGGCCACCGGCACCACCCCATCGAATTCGGCCGCCACGATCGTTGTGGGGGCAGACACCCGGGGGGCCTCGGCCGTCACATCCCAGCGGTCGCGCAGCAGGAGCTTCACCGGCAGCCAGGGCATCGCATCGCGGGCCACCGCCAGCAGGCTGTCGAAGGGCACCAGCAGCACCAGCCGCTGGACCTCTCGCGTGGCGGCCAGGTGCACCGCCGGACCGCTGCCCAGGCTCCGGCCCACCACGGTCACATCCCTGTGCCGACTGGCGACATGGGCATAGAGGGCCTGGGCATCGGCGCGCAGGGCCGCCTCGCCGGGGCTGCCCTCGCTGCCGCCGTAGCCGCGGTAGTGGAGCAGGTAGAGGGCGGTGTCCGGCAGCAGGGCCGCGAGATCGGCGCGGGTGAGGGAGACATCCTCGGCATTGCCGCCGAAGTAGATCAGCGCCCGTGGACCGGGATGGGGCCGGTGGGCCACCAGCACCCGCTTCCCGTCCACCTTCAGTGCGAATCGACCGGTGGGATCGGCGGCGGGGCGGGGAAAGTAGATGAACGAGCGCTGGGCCAGGAACATCAGCAGACAGAGCCCGCCGTACCCGAGCGCCAGTCCGCCGCCGACCCAGCCCAGCCCGCGAGTCACGCTCATCGGCCTTCTCGTTCGGCCGTCAGGGTGAGTTCCCTGCCGGGGGTCAGGATAGGGGCAACCCCACGCTGGGCTCGCCGCCGGAGGGTTGGCCCTTGGCCTGCGGGGAATTGCTGAGCGCATGCAGTGAGCAGGTGGTCGAGTCGCTCACCTGTGGTCGCCGTTCGACCGCACCATCCCCGAGCCGCGCCATCTCTACCCCGCGCCGGAGGACCTGACGGTGACGGTGCAGATCGGGATCGTGGTTGCCACCCACGAGGTGGCGCTGATCGGTTGCCCGCTGCCGGTGACCGCACCGAAGCCCCCGGCAGATCTGCCCACGATCGGTGCGGGCATGGTGCTGGTGCCTGGCGCCGGCCTGGATGGCAACGCCTACGACGGCTCGAAGAACGAGCAGTGGCAGCTGCGCCTCCATCCGGCGGGCGGGCTGGGGCTGCTGCCGAGCTCGGTGGATGGCCAGTTGGCCCTGGTGGCGATGTACGGCGCGGGAGCCGCGAGTCGCGGGATGCGCTGGTATGCGGCTGACGGGCCGCCGACGCCGGAGTGGCATGCGACGGCCCAGCCCCCGCCGGCGGCGGGCGACTTCTATCTGGATCGCCTGAGCGGCACGGTCCATGAGCTGACGGGCTGATGGCCTGGCAGCCCCTCGGCCACTCGCTCCGGGGCCCGGCCGGAGCACTGGCGGCCCCGTTGCCCCAGACACTGCTGCTTGCCGCGCCGACTGCTGGGCTCAGGGTGCCGGTCCAGCGGGCCGCGGTGGACCTGACGGTGACACGGATCGATCTGCTGCTGGTGGGCACCGACCCGATGCTGACCTGCAGTCAGGAGCATCGGTGCTGATGTCTCCGCCGCCGGCACGGAGGTGGTGAATGGCGGGATCGCCGTGAGCAGCACGACGACCGGGGACTCGGTGACGACCTTCGATGTGAGCCTCATCCCGGCCGGCTCGTGGCTGTGGCTGGAGACGAGCGGTGCCAGCGGCACGATCGAGGCACTCCACCTCAGCGTCTACCTGGTGGCGGCTGGCGCCTGAGCAGCCCTCTTTTTCAGTGGCGCTGACGAGAAGGTCACTCGGCAGTCGCTCAGCCTTCTCCATGCCTGGGGCACGCCCTGCCGGGTGTAGACGGCCGACGACTCACCGGCTCAGTCGGCAGCAAGAAGGGGTATTTCCCCCGAAAAACGGAAATCCTCAGCATTCCGCCTTGGAAATCTCACAGTTTCTGCTGATCGGTCCCCTTACCCGAGCCCCCCTGCCACTCCTGCAGCTGCTCAGATCGCAGGCGTCCCCGGCGGTTTGCCCTTAGGCGGCAGATCAGTGGCCCTTTCCAGTTCCTCCAGCTGGCGGCCCAGGGCCGGAACGCTCTCGCTGACGGTCTGCCAGAGGGTGGCCTCATCGAGCCCGAAGTAGGCGTGGGCCAGCACATCCCGCAGCCCTGCCACCCGCCGCCAGGGGATCTCGGGATGCCGCTGCTGGATGTCGCTCGGGATGCGCTTGGCCGCCTCCCCGAGCAGTTCCAGATTGCGCAGGACCGCGTCAAGCCGCATCTGCTCGGTAAAAAGCTCCTCCTGGCTGCGTCCTTCGATGTAGTGGGCGATCCGCCGGCAGAACTCCCGCATGTCGGCCAGGAAGAGTTGCCAGTCCCTGCCGCTGCGATCAGGCGACACGCAACGCCTCCGCCTCGATCCGGGACTTCAGCTCCTGCCGCAGGCCCGTCCGGGTGATCAGGTCCACGGGGTGCTGCAGCAGATCCTCGATCGCCAGCTTCAGGTCCATGTACTGCTCGAAGGTGGGCGAGGAGGGGAAGTCCACCAGCAGGTCCACGTCACTGGTGGGACCGGCCTCCCCCCGGGCGACGGAGCCGAACACGCTCAGGGATCGGGCCCCATAGCGATCGGCCAGCGCCCGCAACGCGGCGCTCAACTGCAGCAGCTGGTCGCGGTCCATGCCTGAGTTGTAGCCGAAGGGGCGGGGGCAGACCGGCTCCTGCTCGCCCCCCAGCAGCAGAGCCGCCTGAAAGGCCCCAGGGAGCCGCAGCCCCCCGGAGCCATGCCCGGCCGGGCCCGGGCTCAGAGCACTTCGACGGTGCCGAGCCCCCGGCTTGCAGCTGGCCCGCCGGCTGATGGGCCTGATCAGCCGGGAGGAAGCCGGGCTTCTTCACCGGCCGACCGCGGCGGCCA
>CAZVPB010000222.1:0-3374 GCA_964628165.1 uncultured Cyanobium sp. | reverse complement strand
ACCATCGCCGTGACCGGCGACGGCTGCGAAATCCTCACCGAGCGCGACTTCTGACTCCGCGGCGTCTGGAGAGAGAACGGATCATCCGCATCACAGGGACTCCTACCCGTCTCGCGAAAGGGTATCCGGGCGTTCCCGCCCGTTTCCTGCGGAGCGGCCGGCGAGGACCCGGAAGTAGAGCCAGCGGCCCAGGGCGGTGAGGGGCATCGTCACGTAGGTGAGGGGGTTGATCGTCACGATGATCAGGTTCCAGCCCCATCCCGCCTGCCGCAGGATCTGGGCGGCCACCCAGTCGGCCCCCATCACCCCGATGGGATTGAGGTTCGAGCGGAACGGACCGAGCACCAGCCGGCGGATCCGCACCGTGCCCGCCAGCTCGAGGGCCCGCAGGCTCACCAGCTGGCCCAGCAGGCGCTTGCTGATCTCGTAGGCGGGACTGAGGGCCGGCTGCACCTCCGCCTCGGAGGTGTTGACCCACACCTCCGGCGCCGGCCGGCCGGCGCCGGCCGGGTCGCCGCGGCGCTGGCGGACCTGCTCGGCGAAGAGCTCCAGCAGCCGCAGGCCGCTGAGGGCGTTCACCTCCAGCGACGCGTGGACCGCCTCGGCGTCATGCCGGCCGTGAACGTTCACTCCGTGGTTGATCACCAGCACGTCCACCTCCCGCAGCAGCGGAGCCAGATCCGACTCCCCGCCGGCCCGCCAGCACACCTGCCGCAGTGCCATGCCCCCCGCCTCAGGATCCGTCTCGGCACAGATCTCCAGGCCACCGGCGCGGCTGGTGAGGGCGATCAGCCGGGCCCCGCGCCGGTGCCACTGGCGCAGCAGGGCCTGCCCCAGGGCACCGCTGGCGCCTGTGATCGCCACGGTGGGACGGGCGGGATCCGGCATCGGGAGCACAGAAATCATCTTGCCTAGATTGGGCGGCCTTCGTGCCGCTGGCGGGACCCCATGCCCACTCCCCTGCTGATCGGCTCCTGCGAACCCTTCAGCGGCAAGTCGGCGGTGGTGCTCGGGCTGGCGAGGCAGCTGGGGCGGCAGGGGGTGCCGGTCGCCTTCGGCAAGCCCCTGGCCACCTGCCTCGACGACCCCCTCGACGATTTCCCCGACGCCGCCCCCGGCGATCCCCTCATCGACGCGGACGTGCGGTTCATCGGCTCCACCCTCGGCCTGCCGGGCGACCGCCTCCTCCCCTCCCTGCACGTGCTGGAACCCGAGGCGGCGAGACGCCGGCTGCTGGCCGGGGACCTGGAGGCCGGCGAGGGGCTGGCCAGCCTCCGGCGCACGCTCCAGCAGACCGAAGAGGTGCAGGTGCTGCTCGAGGTGGCGGGCAGCCTCAGCGAGGGACTCCTCTTCGGCCTCGGTCTGGCTCAGATCGCCCAGGCCCTGCAGGCGCCCGTGGTGCTGGTCCACCCCTGGACCGACAGCCGCAGCGTCGAGCCTTTGCTGGAGGCGCGCCGCCAGCTGGGCGACCTGCTGGCGGGGGTGGTGTTCAACGCCGTGGACCCCGAGGTCGTGACGCCTCTCCGCCAGGAACTGGTGCCCGCCCTGGAGCGCCTGGCGCTGCCGGTGCTGGGGGTGATGCCCCGCAGCCCGCTGCTGCGGAGCGTGACCGTGGAGGAACTGGCCCGGCGGCTTCAGGCGTCGGTGCTCTGCTGCCGTGAGCGGCTCGACCTGCTGGTGGAGACCCTCTCGATCGGAGCGATGAACGTGAACTCCGCGATGGAGTTCTTCCGGCGGCGCCGCAACATGGCGGTGGTGACCGGAGCCGACCGCACCGACATTCAGCTGGCGGCCCTGGAGGCCTCCACCCAGTGCCTGATCCTCACCGGCGCGGGCGAACCCCTCCCCCAGCTGCTCAACCGGGCCGAGGAACTCGAGGTGCCCGTCCTCAAGGTCGACCACGACACCCTCACCACGGTGGAGGTGATCGACGGCGCCATCGGACACGTGCGTCTGCACGAGGCGGTGAAGGCCACCTACGCCATCCGGCTGGTGGAGGAGAACTGCAGCTTCGACCGTCTCTTCGAGCGGCTTCCCCTGCCCCTCCGCGCCTGAGGACAGCCGCCTCCACCACTGCTAGGTTCGTGCGCATGGTTGCGGGTAACGGGTGACCCGGTCCCTTGATTTTCCGACCCTGGGTCGCGTCGATACCCTTGCCCAGGAATTGGCCTTGCTCCAGGACCGGGGCCGGCGGCGCATCGCGATCCTGGGCAGCCGTCACGTGCCCGTGGTGTCGGTCCACCTGGTGGAACTGGTGGCCCGCTCCCTCGCCCAGGAGGGGCACAGCCTCGTCACGTCCGGCTCCCAGGGGGTGAACGCGGCGGTGATCCGTGGAGTTCTGGAGGTGGATCCGGGCCGCCTCACCGTGCTGCTGCCCCAGAGCCTCGAGCGGCAGCCGGCCGAGTCGCGGGAACAGCTCGAACAGGTGCTCCATCTGGTGGAGAAACCGGAGCACGACGAACTGCCTCTGCCGATGGCGAGCAGTCTCTGCAACCAGGAGATCATCGGCCGCTGCGACCAGCTGATCTGCTACGCCTTCCACGACAGCGAGACCCTCCTGGCCAGCTGCCGCACCGCCGAGGACATGGGCAAGGTGGTGAGCCTGATGTTCTTCGACTGAGCCGCCGGGGCTCAGCGGGGCATCACCTGCAGGCGGGTGCCCTCCCTGCCCATCACCACCACCCGGCTGCCCGGCGGCAGGGCCCGGGCCGGATCGAGGTTGTGGGCCGCCCAGCTCTGGCCCTGCCACCGCACTCTCCCCTGACCCTCGGCGTCGAAGGGCTCGATCACCTCCGCCAGATCCGCGCCCGCGGCGGGGGGGATGCCCCGCTGGCCCTGGCGGGCGGACCAGCGCCGCAGGGCGGCGTAGCCGAAGATCACCAGACCGGCGAAGAGGAGCCCCTGCAGCAGCGGCGGCAGCGGCACCAGGCTCGCGATCGCCGCGAGCAGCAGGGCGGCGACACCGCCGATGGTGATCAGCCCGTCGGTGTCGAGACCCACCAGCTCGAGCACCAGGAGGGCACCGCCCAGGATCAGCCAGAAGATGGGAGCCGCGGGGATCATCGCCATGGGCCGAGGCCCCCATCCTGCCTAGCCTTGACGGACCCTCGCCACATCCATGGAAGTCGTCGCTCCCTTCGTTCTCATCGTCCTGGGCGCCCTGGGCATCAGCAGCGTGAAGGTCACCAGCAGCAGCCGGTCGATGCTGGTGGAACGGCTCGGCAAGTACAACCGGCAGCTCACCCCCGGCCTCTCCTTCGTGCTGCCGGGGGTGGAGCGGGTGGTGAGCCATGAGTCCCTCAAGGAGCGGGTGCTCGACATCCCGCCGCAGCAGTGCATCACCCGCGACAACGTGGCGATCGAGGTGGATGCGG
>CAZVPB010000221.1:0-3419 GCA_964628165.1 uncultured Cyanobium sp. | reverse complement strand
TAGGAGATGCCGAGCCGGTCGGTGATCGCCTTCACCCGCTCCGCCACGGCCATGGCGAGCTCGCGGCTCTCGATCACGCAGGGGCCGGCGATGAGGGTGAGGGGCATGGGAGTGCAGCCGAAGATCGGACTAGTCTCCCGCCATGACCCTGCCCATCCCGGTCTTCATCGGCCACGACCCGCGCGAACGGGCCGCCACCAACGTGCTGGCCGACAGCCTCGTGCAGCACAGTTCGATGCCGCTGGCGGTCACGCCGCTGGTGACCCCCCAGCTGGAGGCCCAGGGGCTCTACTGGCGCGAGCGGGACCCGAAGCAGAGCACCGCCTTCTCCTTCACCCGCTTCCTGGTGCCCCACCTGATGGACTACCGCGGCTGGGCGGTGTTCATGGACTGCGACATGCTCTGCCGAGGCGACATCGCCGAGCTGTGGAAGCTGCGGGACGACCGCTACGCGGTGATGTGCGTGCAGCACGAGCACGTGCCGGGCGAGACCGTCAAGTTTCTGGGGGAGGTGCAGAGCGCCTACCCGAAGAAGAACTGGAGCTCGCTGATGCTGCTCAACTGCGCCCGCTGCACCGCCCTCACCCCCGAGTTCGTGAACACGGCCACGGGCCTGGAGCTGCACCGCTTCCACTGGCTGGCGGGCGACCACGAGATCGGCGCCCTGCCGATGGGCTGGAACCACCTGGTGGACGTGCAGGAGGGGGATCTGGCGCAGGAGGCGACCCTGCTGCACTGGACCCTGGGGGGACCCTGGTTCCGCGACCAGCGCACCATGGGGGCCGCCCTGGCGGCCGAGTGGTTCGGCGCCCGCGAGGACGCCTTCCGCCTCCACGACTGACCCCCGGCGCCAGGCCGCGCTGCCGGGGCGGCTCAGTCGTTGCGGTCCCGCCAGCCGTTCCGGCTGAGCTCGCGCCAGAAGGGGGTGGGCTCCAGCAGCCGTTCGGCCAGCTCCCGCACCGCGGCCCTGCCGCCGGGCCGCAGCAGCACCAGATCGGCGCGGCGGCGCAGCGGCGCGGCGGCATCGGCGGTGGCCACCAGCAGGCCCACCCGCCCCCGCACGGCCAGGTCGTTCACGTCGTCGCCCACGAAGGCGGTGGCCTCCGGGGCGGCGCCCACCGCCTCCTGGAGGGCGGCGAGGGCGGCGGGCTTGTCGCCGGCCCCCACCAGGCAGTGGCGGATGCCGAGGTGGGCGGCGCGGGCCTCGGTGGCGCCGCCGCGGCCGCCGCTCAGCCAGGCCACCTCCAGGCCGGCCTGCTGCAGCAGGCGGATGCCGAGGCCGTCCCGCACGTCGAAGCGCTTGATCAGCTCGCCGCCGGGGCCGTACCAGAGGCCGCCGTCGGTGAGCACCCCGTCCACGTCGAGCACCACCAGGCGAACCTGGCGGAGCCGGGGGCGGCGGCGCCACCAGCGCCAGCGGCGGTGCAGGTTGCGCAGGGGCTCCATGGCGCCATCCTCCCCGAAGGGCGGCGGCCCTGAACCGCGGTGGCGATAGCCTCCACGCCGTGCTGCAACCGGCCATGCGTTTCGTGGTGGCGGTGCCCGCCCGGCTCGAGTCGGCGCGGCTGCCGCGCAAGGTGATGGCCGACGTGGGCGGCCGGCCGATGCTGCGGCGGGTGCTCGAGAACAGCGCCCGCAACACCTGCGGCGCGCCGGTGGTGCTCTGCACCGACAGCGAGGAGCTGGGCAGCGCGGCGGAGGACTGGGGCTTCCCGGTGCTGATGACCAGCCCCGCCTGCGATTCCGGCAGCGAGCGGCTCGCCTCGGTGGTGGAGGACCTGGTGGCCCTCTCCGGCGCGGAACCCACCCCCGCCGGCCTCGCCGGCACCGTGATCCTCAACGTGCAGGGCGATCAGCCGTTCATCGATCCGGCGGTGATCGACGCCATGGCGGTGGAGTTCGCGCGCCGTGACCCGACCCCGGAGGTGCTCACGCCCGTGTACCGCATGGGGCCGGAGAAGGTGCACGACCCCAACGTGGTGAAGACCCTGCTGGCGGCCGACGGCCGGGCGCTCTACTTCTCCCGCTCGGCCCTGCCCCACGTCCGCGGCGAGGCTCCGGAGGACTGGCACCGCCATGCCCCCTACTGGGGCCACGTGGGGATCTACGGCTACCGGGCGGACGTGCTGGCCCGCTGGGGCCATCTGCCCCACTCGCCCCTGGAGCGGTTCGAGCGGCTGGAGCAGCTGCGGCTGCTGGAGGCGGGCATCGGCATCGGCACGTTCGCGGTGGAGGGGGACTTCCTCTCGGTGGACACCGCGGCGCAGCTGGAGCAGGCGCGGGCGCTGGCGGCGGCTGAGGCAGGAAGCTGAGCCGCCACGGATGACAGGGAAATAACGGGGCCGTAATATCCCGCTGTCGTTGATCGCTGTCGACTGCCATGGCCCGCCCGATCCCGATCTTCATCGGCTACGACCCCCACGAGCGGGCGGCGGTGAACGTGCTGGCCGACAGCCTCGTGCAGCACAGCAGCCGGCCGGTGGCGATCACGCCGATCGTGGCGCGGCAGCTCCAGGACGTGTTCCACCGCGAGCGGAACCCGAAGCAGAGCACCGAGTTCTCCTTCTCCCGCTTCCTGGTGCCGTGGCTGATGGACTACCGGGGCTGGGCCATCTTCATGGACTGCGACATGCTCTGCCGCGGCGACATCGCCGAGCTGTGGGATCAGCGCGACGACCGCTACGCCCTGATGTGCGTGCAGCACGAGCACGTGCCCAATGAAACGGTGAAGTTCCTCGGCGCGGTGCAGACCACCTACGAGAAGAAGAACTGGAGCTCGCTGATGCTCTTCCACTGCGACCGCTGCACCGCCCTCACCCCGGACTACGTGAACACCGCCACCGGCCTGCAGCTGCACCGCTTCGAATGGCTGGCGGGTGACCACGAGATCGGCGCCCTGCCGATGGGGCGCTGGAACCACCTGATCGACGTGCAGCCCGACGCGACGGCGCCCGCGGCGGAGGGGGGGCCGGCCCTGGTGCACTGGACCCTGGGGGGCCCCTGGTTCGCCGACTACCGGCTGGGGGGTGGTGTGCTGGCGGCGGAGTGGTTCGCCGCCCGCGACGAGGCCTTCCGCCTCTGGGACTGAGCCTCCCTCAGCCGTCGCGGCGGGCGAGGCCGGCCTGCACCAGGTCGTGCAGCCGCAGCAGGCCCTGCATCCGCTGCCGGTCATCCACCACCGGCAGCACGGCGATCGCCTTGCGGCGGTTGCGCTCCATCCGCTCGAGGGCGCCGATCGCCAGGGTGTCGCCGGCGATGGTGATCGGATCGGCGGTCATCACGTCGGCGGCGGTGAGCCGGTTCCAGTCGGCCGGGCCGTGGGTCTGGAGGGCGCGGCGCAGGTCGCCGTCGGTGATCAGTCCCGCCAGCCGCTCCGGCGCCTCCGGCCGCGACACCCAGCAGGTGCCCACGCCGTCGGC
>CAZVPB010000220.1:0-3432 GCA_964628165.1 uncultured Cyanobium sp. | reverse complement strand
CATCGATGAACGCTGGGCTGGTGTCGAGGGCCGGCACCCGCCGGAAGTTGGTGATCCCGGCCTCGGTGGCCAGCTCCCGGTATTCGATGTCGATCTCCTCGAGGGTCTCGATGTGCTCGCTGACGAAGCTGATCGGCACCACCACCAGATCCTTGATGCCCTGCTCCCCGATCTCTTTCAGGGCTTCATCGGTGTAGGGCTTGAGCCACTCCACCGGACCCACCCGGCTCTGGTAGGCGAGGGTGTAGGGATTGGCGTGGCCCAGGTCTCGCTCGAGACGCTCCATGATCAGCCGGGCGCAGGTCTCGATCTCCTCCTGGTAGGGGTCACCCGCCTCCTCCACGTAGCTGCGGGGCACGCCGTGGGCGCTGAAGAACACGTGGGCCTGGCTGGGCTCGGGACAGGCCTGGATCTCGGCGGCGATCAGCTCGGCCATCGCGCCGATGTAGCCGGGGTCGTCGTAATAGCTGCGGATGCAGCGGATCGGCAGGCGTGCGAAGGCCGGATCGCTCTGGCGCAGACGCTGCAGTTCGCGGAAGCTCGAGCCGCTGGTGCTGATCGAGAAATGGGGGTAGAGGGGCAGCACCACCACCTCGTCGATGGTGTCAGCCTTGATGTCGGCCACCGCCGATTCCGTGAACGGGTGCCAGTAGCGCATGGCCACGTAGCTGGTGGCCTCGATGCCCCGCTGGCGCAGCACGCTCTGCAGTTCGCGTGCCTGCTGCTCGGTGATCCGGCGCAGCGGCGAGCCGCCGCCGATGGAGCGGTAGGCCTCCTGTGATTTGCCCGCCCGCAGGCTGCTGATCAGCCAGGCCAGGGGTTTCTGCAGGGCCGGATTGGGCAGCCGGATGATCTCCGGATCCGAGAAGAGGTTGTAGAGAAACGGCCCGACGTCCTGGATCCGCTCCGGACCCCCGAGGTTCAGCAGCAGCACGCCCACCTTGGCCATGCCTTCGTTCCATCCGGCGCACCGCCCGTGAGCGTAACGCTGGCCGCCCTGACCTAGCGGCTCCACGATCCCATCGATAGGTTCGTGGCGATCACTGCCCGATCGGCCATGGCGGCCCGTCCCGCCGCTCAGCACCCCGCCGCTCCGCATCCAGCCCCAGCCGATGCCGCTACCCAGGCCGCTCCCCAGGCCGCTGCCGAGGCCGCCCTGGATGGAGCCCTGGCCGACCACAACGCCCGCCTGGCGGCGATCGGCATCGCCCTGAGGATCGAGCGCCGCGGGGCCAGGCTGGGTCTGCGCGGGCCCCTGCCCTGCAGGCAGGGCGGGCAGCGCCGGCCTGTGCAGCGCATCAGCCTCGGCCTGCCCGCCACCGCCGCAGGCCTGGAGCAGGCCCGTGAGCAGCTGAGGGAGGTGCTGCGGCAGCTGGAGCAGGACTGCTTCAGCTGGCAGACCTGGAGCCGCCGGGGGGATGACGCTTCCGCCGGGGGGCAGGAGGGCGCCGACCCCGGCCCGGATGGCGGTGGCGCTCCGTCGTTCCTGGATCCAGCGGCGCTGGTGGAGCGGTTCGAGCGGGCGTTCTTCCTGGACCCCCGGCGCCGCCGCAATCCGGCCGGCAGCCGCACCACCTGGACCGCCGCCTACCGGCCCTATCTCCGGCGGTTGCTGCAGCTGGTCGAACAGCAGCCTCCGCTGTCGCCGGCAGTCCTGGGGGAGCTGCTGGAGCGGGTGCTGGAGAGCTACGCGCCGGCCAGCAGCAGCCGCCAGCAGTGCGGCATCGCCCTGGCGGCCCTGGCCCGGCATGGGGGCATCCCTCTGCCGGCGGACTGGGGCGGGCGGGCGGCCGGCTACGGACTGCACGCGGCCCGTTTCCGCCGCCTGCCCAGCGACGGCCAGATCCTGCAGCTGATCGACTGGATCCCCAATCCCGCCTGGCGGCTCGCCTACGGGCTGATGGCCACCTACGGGCTGCGCAACCACGAAGTGTTCTTCTGCGACCTGGCGCCCCTGGCCCCCGGCGGCGATCGCGTGATCCGGGTGCTGCCCACCTCCAAGACGGGCGAGCACCAGGTATGGCCGTTCCAGCCCGGCTGGGTGGAGCGCTTCGGCCTGGAGCGGCTCGGCCGTGAGCCGGGGCTGCTGCCGGCCGTGCGCACCGATCTGAGCCGCACCACCCTGCAGCAGGTGGGCCGGCGGGTGGCCGAGCAGTTCCGCCGTTACGACCTGCCGATCACCCCCTATGACCTGCGCCACGCCTGGGCCGTGCGCACCATCCACATCGGCCTGCCCGACACGGTGGCGGCCCGGATGATGGGCCATTCGGTGGCGATCCACACCCGCACCTACCACCACTGGATCACCCGCCGCGACCAGCAGCAGGCGGTGGACGCCGCCCTCGCCCGTCAGGGTCAGACCGGCCAGCGGGTGGCCTGAGGCCGCCAGAGTGACGCCTGTGCCCCGCCCGCCCGCCATGCCCCACAGCCAGCTCGATCCCGCTCTGAATCGGGACCTCGACCGCGAGGCCGCTGAACTCGGACCTGGCGGTGATCTGGCCCCCGAGCGCGAAGCGGAGGCCTACCGCCGCCGCATGGCCCGGCGTCAGGAGGTGCAGCGGCAGCGCGTGGGTGAACGGTCGCAGGAAAAGGGTCTGGTGCTGGTGTTCACCGGTGAGGGCAAGGGCAAGACCACCGCCGCCCTCGGCCTGGTGCTGCGCAGCCTCGGCCACGGGGAACGGGTGGCGGTGGTGCAGTTCATCAAGGGCGGCTGGCAGCCCGGCGAGGCCAGGGCGCTGGAGCTGTTCGGCGATGCCCTGGCCTGGCATGCCCTGGGGGAGGGCTTCACCTGGGTCACCCAGGACCGCGAGCGCGACCGCGCCCTGGTGCAGGCCGCCTGGGAGCGCTCGTGCGCCTACCTGGCCGATCCCGGGCGCCATCTGGTGGTGCTCGATGAGGTGAACGTGGCCCTCAAGCTGGGCTATCTGGCGGTTGAGCAGGTGCTGGAGGGGCTGGCCCTGCGTCCCGAGCTCACCCACGTGGCGCTCACCGGCCGTGGGGCGCCCCCGGCCCTGCTGGAGCGGGCCGACCTGGTGACCGAGATGAAGCTGGTGCGGCATCCCTTCCGGGAGCAGGGGGTGAAGGCGCAGCGCGGCATCGAGTTCTGAGCATCGGGTTGTGAGGGTGGCCGCAGCCGCCATTGCTACGGTGCCGCAGATCACCGGGGGTCGATGGGGTACAGGCGTGTGCTGCTCAAGCTCAGCGGCGAGGCGCTGATGGGCGAGCAGGGCTACGGAATCGATCCGGCGATCGTCCAGTCGATCGCCGAGGACGTGGCCGCCTGTGTGGCCGACGGCACCCAGCTGGCGATCGTGGTGGGTGGGGGCAACATCTTCCGCGGTCTCAAGGGCAGCGCCGCCGGCATGGACCGGGCCACCGCCGACTACGTGGGCATGCTGGCCACGGTGATGAACGCCATCACCCTCCAGGATG
>CAZVPB010000219.1:0-3468 GCA_964628165.1 uncultured Cyanobium sp. | reverse complement strand
GGAACGCTCCTCCTGGCAGCTCCGTCTTCACTGGTTCGACGATCAGGAGCCAGCGGACGGGATCAGGAATCGCCGAACGATCCATTCGTTTCTCGATGCCTCTGATCCCGTGCGTTACCGGCACACGCATCCCAGTCTCAGGAACCCCTGATCAGGCTCCGTCAACCCCTTTGTGGGAGCCGATGTCGATCGGGATGAGCATTTGGTCTGTAATCAGATCTTGAAGCGTGATGCGGATTGGCTGCCCATGCTGCCTATGCCCTGCCGCCCGTTCGCCGGCTTTCAGAAGTATCTCGATGAGCCGCGGAACTCACCCTGAAGGCAGCCTGGGGTAGTCGGTGTACCCCGCCGGCCCGGCGCTGTAGAAGGTGGCCGGATCGGCGGCGTTGAGCGGCGCGGCGCGGAGGATGCGCTCGGGACGGCCTTCGCGCCTGGGCCCACTCATTCGGTGCCGGTGTCGGGTGGTGCCGGAGCATCCGCCCCGAAGTCCGCTCCGCCGGCGTCCGGCATCACCTCGATGTCCGGCGACGGCGTTGTGCCCTCGACCGCCGCGGAGCCGGAACCCGATGCCCCACGGGGCGTGCCGTTGTAGACGACTTGCACCACCGAGCGGCCGTCGGGCCCGATGAGGATCTCGGTTTCCTTCGTCGGTGGCAGGCCCAGCTGCTGCCAGCCGGGCGCTCCCCCCAGGAAGCGGAACAGGAAGCCGCTCTCGTCGCGGCTCACCAGGCAGTCCTCACCGCGGGCGTCGGTGCTGAACATGCAGGCGGCGGGGCGGTAGAGGCCCAGGCCGCCGTTGAGCCGCACGGCATGGTTGCGGGCCAGGTTGATGGCCCGCACGCCCCGGAAGGGATCGTCGCTCTGGGCCAGGGCGGGACCCGCGAGCAGGGGAGCCGCCAGGGCGGCCAGGCTGGCCATCGCCGCCGCAAGGGCGGCGCCGCGGTGGGAGGAGGGCATGGGCATGGAGGGCCGGGATCGGCGCGCGGAGCCTATCCAAGGGCACGCTGCAACCCCACGTCCACGCCGATGTGCTGATCGGGACGGCCGGTGATCAGCAGGGCGGTGCGCTGGCGGGTGGCGATCTGCCACATCCACTTGCTGAACAGGGCGATGCGGTTCTCGGTGTCGGGGATGAAGGCGAGGTGGGCCAGGGCCCACAGAAACCAGCCCGGCAGCCCGGTGACCCGCAGACCCCGCAGGTCGGCCACGGCGTAGAAGGGCCCGATCACAGCCATGCTGCCCAGATCCACCCAGCGGAACGGCGGAGTCGTTCGCCCCTGCAGCCGGGCCAGGATGTCTCGCGCCACCCAGCCGCCCATCTGCACGGCCGGACCCGCCATGCCGGGCAGGGGAGTGCCGTCCGGGGTGTGGCGGTAGAGGCAGAGATCGCCCACCGCCCGGATCTCCGGATGGCCGGGGATCGAGAAGTCCGCCTCCACCTCCACGCGGCCGCCCCGGTCCACGCCGCAGCCGGTGCGCTCCGCCAGCAGCCTGCCCAGCCGGGAGGCCCGCACCCCGGCGGTCCAGCAGATGGTGGCCGCCTCCAGGATCTCGTCCCCCGCAGCGGTGCGCAGGGTCACCCTGCCGGGGCCGATCTCCTCCACCTTCGCCCCCAGCCGCAGCTCCACGCCGGCTTTCTGCAGGTAGCGGGCGGCATCCTCGGAGAGGCCGGGGTGCATGGCCGGCAGCACCCGGTCCACCGGGTCCACCAGGATCACCCGGCAGCCCTCCCGCTTCAGCTGCTTGAAATCGAAGCGCACGGCGCGGTGCATCAGCTCGATCAGCGAACCGGCCAGTTCGCAGCCCGCCGGCCCTGCCCCCACCACCACCACGGTCTGCAGAAAGAGGCGGCGTGCCGGGTCGGGCGTCTGCTCCGCCTCCTCGAGGGCCATCAGCAGCCTGCGGCGGATCTCGTCGGCGTGCTCGAGGATCTTCATCGGCGGGGCCAGGGGACGCCATTCCTCGCGGCCGAAGTAGGTGCTGCCGGAACCGGTGGCCAGGATCAGGTGGTCGTAGCCGTAGCGCTGGCCGTTGAAGACCACCTCTCTGCGGGCAGGGTCGATGTCGCTCACCTCCCCCAGCAGGATCTGGATGTTGCGGGCGCGGCCCACCATCTGCCGCAGCGGCGAGGCCACGTCCCCCTCCGACACCAGGCCCGAGGCCACCTGGTACAGGAGCGGCTGGAAGAGGTTGAAGTTGCGCTTGTCGATCAGCGTCACCCGCACCGGCCGGCCGGCCAGGGCATGGCAGGACTTGAGCCCGGCGAAGCCGCCCCCCACGATCACCACGTGGGGCCGCTGCCGCAGGTCGGGATCGGGGGGGTCGAGCTCGAGGAAGAACCGTTCCGGCGCCATGGCGGCCGCGTCAGGGGCGCCCCTTCACCGTATGGAGTGCCGGTGGCTGCGGCGGTCGCAACGGCGTCATCGCCGCCGGATTCACAGCCCCGCGCCGCAGTACTTGCAGTGGCGGGCATCGACGGGAGTTGCCGGGGCTGGCGAGGATGTCTCCGTGACCGGAGGACTGCCGTGGCACCCCATGCCGAGGGTTACTGGCGGGCGCGCTTCGCCCGGGACCGCCGCTGCCTGGAGGCACGACGGGAGGCGGCCATGGCCCAGGCCCGCGGTGCGGCGCTGCGGCTGCAGGACCGCTGGCGGGATCTCCGCCGGGTGTGGGTGTTCGGTTCGGTGCTCGGCCCCGGCTTCCGCGACCACTCCGACCTCGATCTGCTGGCGGAGGGCCTGCCCGCCGCAGCCCTGCTGGATGCGGTGGCCATCGCCGAGGCCGTGGGCCCTCTCACAGTGGATCTCAAGCGCATCGAGGATCTCGATCCGCAGCTGCGCCGGCGGCTGCTGGCCCACGCCCGCACCCTGCCACTCTCCCGGGCCGAAGGAGAAACCGCCGATGGTGCCTGAGGAACTGCGGGAACTCCGGGATGACCTCCTCAGGGAGGAGCAGCGGCTCGGAGGGTTGGTGCGTTCGCTGGAAGGACTCCGTTCTCGTCTGGAACCGACCGATTCCCAGGGCCAGGAGATCATCGAGGCGGCCGCCCTGAGGCTGCACAGCTTCTACACCGGGGTGGAACGTTGCCTGCTGCTGGTGAGCCGGGTGATGAACGGCAGCACCCCCAGCCAGGGCCAGGGCTGGCATCGTCGCCTGCTGGAGCGGATGGCCATGGCCACCGAACAGCGGCCGGCCCTGCTGCAGGAAGAGACCCAGAGCGACCTTCAGGCCTACCTGCGCTTCCGCCATCTGGTGCGCAACCTCTACTCCGACGAGCTCCGGGCGGAGCCCATCGCCCTGTTGATCGACGACCTGCCGGAGGTCTGGCGGAAGCTGAGCAGCGATCTGGAAGGGTTCCGGGAGTGGCTGGCGTCCGTGGTTCGGGAGGCGGACATGACCCCTTAGCGGACGGCAACCATCTCATCGCCGCCGGATTCACAGCCCCGCGCCGCAGTACTTGCAGTGGCG
>CAZVPB010000218.1:0-3495 GCA_964628165.1 uncultured Cyanobium sp. | reverse complement strand
GACTCCCATGGATTTCTCTTTCGTTCGGTGGGGTCCTTCTGGGGGGTCCCGCGGCCGGACCGTCCGTCGGCCGCCACGCCGCTGCGCGGCAATGCGGCCTGCGGGCGGTCCGGCCGCGGAACCAAACGACTGGCCTGAACGGGGTGGGGCGGGTGTGTGGAGGCTGCGTTCAGGGGCTGGGGCAGTGCGCGGCTGGGTTCAGGCTTGCGGGGTGAGGCGGTCGGTGCCGAAGTAGGGGATGAGGGCGGCGGGGAGAGTGACGCTGCCGTCGGGCTGCTGGCCGTGTTCGAGCAGGGCGGCCATGGTGCGGCCCACCGCCAGGCCGCTGCCGTTGAGGGTGTGCACCAGGCGGGTGGTCTTGCCCTCCTTGCAGCGGATGGCGGCGCGGCGGGCCTGGAAGTCGCCGCAGGTGCTGCAGCTGGAGATCTCGCGGTAGGCCCCGGCGCCCGCCAGCCACACCTCCAGGTCGTAGGTGCGGGCGGCGGAGAAGCCGAGGTCGCCGGCGCAGAGCTCGATGCGGCGGTAGGGCAGTTCCAGCGCCTCCAGCACCGCCTCGGCGTCGCGGGTGAGCTGCTCGTGGGCCTCCTCCGACTCCTCCGGCCGGCAGAACCAGTAGAGCTCCACCTTGTTGAACTGGTGCAGGCGGATCAGGCCGCGGGTGTCGCGGCCGTAGGAGCCGGCCTCGCGGCGGAAGCAGGGGGTGTAGGCGCAGTAGCGCAGGGGCAGCTGCTCGGCCGGGATCACCTCGTCGCGGTGCAGGGAGGTGAGCGGCACCTCGGCGGTGGGGGTGAGCCAGAGGTCGTCCTCGGCGCAGCGGAAGCTCTCCTCGGCGAACTTCGGCAGCTGGCCGGAGCCGGTGAGGCTGGCGCTGTTCACCAGGATCGGCGGCATCACCTCGGTGTAGCCGCGGCGGCCGTGCAGATCGAGCATGAAGGCGATCAGGGCCCGCTCCAGCCGGGCGCCGTCACCGATCAGCGTCACGAAGCGGCTCTGGGCGATGCGCACCGACCGCTCGGTGTCGAGCAGGCCGAGGCGCTCGGCGATCTGCCAGTGCTCCTGCAGCGGTGCTCCGTCGCCGAGGGGCCCGCGGCGCGGCTCCCCCCAGCGCTTCACCACCACGTTGGCGGTCTCGTCGGGACCCTCGGGGGTGGCGGCCGAGGGGAGGTTCGGCAGGGCGAGCAGCTGCTCCCGCAGCCGCGCCTCGAGGGCCTTCTCCTCCTCCTCCAGCACCGCCACCTGCTGCTTGATGCGGTTGCCGGCCTCCCGAAGTTCCGCCACCTCGGCGCCGCGGGGATCGGCGCCGGCGCGGATGCGCTGGCCCACCTCGCGGCCGATGCGGTTGCCCTCGGCCTGCAGGCCGCTGCGGCGTTCCTCCAGGTCCCGCTCCTGCCGGGCCACCAGCTGCAGGCCGGTGAGGTCGAGCTGGAGGCCGCGGCGGGCGAGCTGCTCGACGATCCGTTCCGGGTTGTCGCGCAGCAGGCGCTGATCGAGCACGGCGGGGGCGGGGCGGGCGCCGGAAGCCTACGGGGCGCCGCGGGCGGGACGGGCGCTCAGAGAACCTGGACCACCTCGGTGATCTCGGGGATGGCCTCCCGCAGCTTGCGCTCGATGCCCATCTTGAGGGTCATGGTGCTGCTGGGGCAGGAGCCGCAGGCGCCCTGCAGCCGCACCTTCACGGTGGGCCCGTCGATCTCGACGATCTCGACGTTGCCGCCGTCGGCCATCAGGTAGGGGCGCAGCTCGTCGAGCACCCGCTCCACGTTGGGAATGGTGAGGGCGCGGGGATCCTCGGCGGCGGCGGGGGCGGCGGATTCGGTGGTCATCGGAAACGTTGTATGGAGTGCTGGCTGGGAGCTTAGGAATCGCTCCGCCGGGCCGACGGATCGCCGCTGAGCAGGTAGGCCAGGCCCCGCTCCACCGGATCGGGCCGCCCGTGGGAGCGCCACTCGTCCACCAGGGCCGCCAGCTCGCGGCCGTACCGGCGGCGCAGCAGCAGCAGCCAGCCCAGATACACCAGCCCCGGCAGCACCCCCAGAAGCAGCAGCACGGCGAGCAGCAGCAGCTCCTCGGGGCCGAACACCGGCTGCGGCACCGGCTGATGGGCCGAGAGGGCCCACACCAGGGCGCGCTTCTCCCACGACCAGGTGCGCAGCTCGGTGCGCCAGTTGGCGCTGGTGGAACGGCGCTTGCCGGCGGCCCGCCGCAGCTGCAGGTAGAGGCGGCTGAGCCGCGTCCGCCGCCGCTGCAGCTGTTCCTTCACCGCATCGCGGGGGAGGCGGGCGAGGGGCACGCCGCGGCCGTCCATGAGCACATAGGAGCCGCCGCCGCTGCTGGAGCGGATGCCCGCCACCCGGGAGGGGTCGCTCAGCTGCCCCCGCCGCCGGGCCACGGCCACCGCCACGGCGGTGAGCTCCTCGCTGGAGCCGTCGCCGGGCAGGTCGTCCTGGCGGCGGGCGGGGCCGGTCATGGCGGAGCGGACCTCACGAGCTCTCCCGGACTGCGCCCCTAGGATCGGGCGTCTGCCGTCAGAAGGCCAGTCCGGCCCGGCGGTTCCACCCCCGGCGCGATGACCGACGTTCCCGTCTCACGGATCCGCAACTTCTGCATCATCGCCCACATCGACCACGGCAAATCCACGCTGGCCGACCGGCTGCTGCAGGACACCGGCACGGTGGCGGAGAGGGAGATGCAGGAGCAGTTCCTCGACAACATGGAACTGGAGCGGGAGCGGGGCATCACGATCAAGCTGCAGGCGGCGCGGATGACCACCACCGCCGCCGATGGCCAGGAGTACGTGCTCAACCTGATCGACACGCCGGGCCATGTCGACTTCTCCTACGAGGTGAGCCGCTCGCTGCAGGCCTGCGAGGGGGCCCTGCTGGTGGTGGATGCCAGCCAGGGGGTGGAGGCCCAGACCCTCGCGAACGTGTACCTGGCGCTGGAGAACGATCTGGAGATCATTCCGGTGCTCAACAAGATCGATCTGCCCGGCGCCGATCCGCAGCGCATCCGCGAGGAGATCGAGTCGATCATCGGCCTCGACACCAGCACCGCCATCGCGTGCTCGGCGAAGACGGGCCTGGGGGTGCCGGAGATCCTGCAGGCGGTGGTGGAGCGGGTGCCGCCGCCGGCGGACCGGGTGGAGGAGCCGCTGCGGGCCCTGATCTTCGATTCGTATTACGACCCCTACCGGGGCGTGATCGTGTACTTCCGGGTGATCAGCGGCACGATCCGCAAGGGTGACCGGATTCTGCTGATGGCGAGCGGCAAGACCTACGAGCTCGACGAGGTGGGGGTGATGGCGCCGGACCAGCGGCAGGTGGACAGCCTCCACGCCGGCGAGGTGGGCTACCTGGCGGCCTCGATCAAGGCGGTGGCCGACGCGCGGGTGGGCGACACGATCACCCTGGCGAACGCGGCGGCGCCGGAGCCGCTGCCGGGTTACACCGAGGCCAAGCCGATGGTGTTCTGCGGCCTCTTCCCCACCGACGCCGA
>CAZVPB010000217.1:0-3501 GCA_964628165.1 uncultured Cyanobium sp. | reverse complement strand
TGTTCGTGCCGGAGATGCTGCGGCGGTTCAAGACCGCCAAGCGCAAGGTGCTCAACGCCATGGAGCTGGCCCAGAAGAGCGGCCTCGACATCAGCGCCCTGGGTGGCTTCACCTCGATCATCTTCGAGGACATGAATCTGCTCCGGGAGCAGAAGGTGCGCGCCACCACGCTGGAGTGGGAGCGCTTCACCACCGGCAACACCCACACGGCCTGGGTGATCTGCCGGCAGGTGGAGGAAAACGCCCCCGGCCTCGGGATCGACCTGCGCCGCGCCCGGGTGGCGGTGGTCGGGGCCACCGGCGACATCGGCAGTGCCGTCTGTGAGTGGCTGCATCGGCGCACGGGAGTCGGCGAACTGCTTCTGGTGGCCCGCAAGGAACAGCCGCTTCGTGATCTGCAGGCCTCTCTCGGCGCAGGCCGCATCCTGCCGCTGGAGCAGGCGCTGCCCGAGGCCGACGTGGTGGTGTGGGTGGCGAGCCTGCCGGGAAGCCTCAGCATCGACGTGGGCACCCTGCGGAGGCCCTGTCTGATGATCGACGGCGGATACCCGAAGAATCTCGACAGCCGTGCCGCCGCCCCGGGCGTTCACGTGCTCAAGGGCGGCATCGTCGAGTTCCACACCGACATCGACTGGCAGGTGGTGGCCCTGGCGGCGGACATGGCCCGTCCCCAGCGCCAGATGTTCGCCTGCTTCGCCGAGGCGATGCTGCTCGACTTCGAGGGACTCCACACCAACTTCAGCTGGGGCCGCAACAACATCGATCTGGAGAAGATGGACCGCATCGGGGAGGCCTCCCTGCGCCACGGCTTCCACGCCCTCAGCCTGGCGGATGCCCCTTCCCCGAGCCTCGCCTCCGCCTGACCCGATCCCCAGCATCACCTCCGATGGCCCGTCGCGCCCTGCTCGAGTTCGAGAAACCCCTGGTGGAGCTGGAGGAGCAGATCGAGCAGATCCGGCAGCTCGCCCGTGACTCCGAGGTGGACGTGAGCCAGCAGCTGCTGCAGCTCGAGACCCTCGCGATGCGGCGGCGCCAGGAGATCTTCGATGCCCTCACTCCGGCCCAGAAGATCCAGGTGGCCCGCCACCCCCAGCGGCCCAGCACCCTGGACTACATCCAGCAGATCACCGATTCCTGGATCGAACTGCATGGCGACCGCTGCGGTGGCGACGACCGGGCCATGGTCGGAGGCATCGGACGGATCGGCGGCCACCCCGTGGTGCTCCTGGGACACCAGAAGGGACGCGACACCAAGGAGAACGTGGCCCGCAACTTCGGCATGGCCTCCCCCGGGGGCTACCGCAAGGCGCTGCGGCTGATGGAGCACGCCGACCGCTTCCGCCTGCCGATCCTGACCTTCATCGACACCCCCGGGGCCTATGCCGGGGTGATGGCGGAGGAGCAGGGGCAGGGGGAGGCCATCGCCGTGAACCTCCGGGAGATGTTCCGGCTGCGGGTGCCGATCGTGGCCACGGTGATCGGTGAGGGGGGGTCCGGCGGTGCCCTGGGCATCGGCGTGGCCGACCGGCTGCTCATGTTCGAGCACAGCGTCTACACCGTGGCCAGCCCCGAGGCCTGCGCCTCGATCCTCTGGCGCGACGCCGGCAAGGCCCCCGTGGCGGCCGAGGCGCTGCGGATCACCGGCGCCGACCTGCTGCAGCTCGGGGTCGTCGACACCGTGTTGAAGGAACCCTGCGGCGGCAACCACTGGGCGCCGCTGCAGGCGGCGGAGACCCTGCGGAACGCCCTGCTCGAGCAGCTCGACGATCTGCGCCGTCTCGGCGAATCGACTCTGCTCGAGAAGCGTTACGCCAAGTTCCGGCACATGGGGCGATTCCTCGAGACGCCGGTCACGGATCCGCTGCCGACCCCCTAGGTTCCCCCTGAACGAAGGCATCCCTTGCCCGCAGTCCTGATCACAGGCGCCTCCCGCGGAATCGGGGCCGCCGCCTGCCGCCGGTTCGCCACCGCCGGCTACGACCTGCTCATGGTGGCCCGGCCCAGCGAAGACCTCGACCGGCTGGCCGCCGAGCTGGCGAATGCCGGCAGCCGTGTGGAGACCGCCGGCATCGACCTGGCCGATCCCGCCGCGGTGGGGCCCGGCCTGGTGGAACTGCTGGAGAGGGCGCCGGCCCCCACGGTGCTGATCAACAACGCCGGCGCCGCCTGGACCGGCGGGTTGCTGGAGATGCCGCTGGACCGCTGGCAGTGGCTCCTCCAGCTCAACCTCACCAGCGTGTTCCAGGTCTGTGCGGCGGTGGTGCCCCGCCTGCGCAAGGTGGGGGGCGGGCTGGTGATCAACGTGAGCAGCCACGCCGCCCGCAACGCTTTCCCCGACTGGGGCGCCTACTGCACCAGCAAGGCGGCGCTGGCAGCCTTCAGCCGCTGCCTCGCGGAGGAGGAACGGGCACACGGAATCCGGGTCTGCACCCTCACGCTCGGTTCGGTGAACACACCTCTTTGGGACAGCCCGACCGTCCACAGTTCCTTCGATCGACGTGCCATGCTTCCCCCCGAGCAGGTGGCCGAAGCCTTGCTGTACCTCGCACAGCAACCCCCCGACCAGGTGGTCGAGGACCTCACCCTCATGCCGGCGGCCGGCACCCTCTGAAATTTCTCCATGACTTCCACATTCCCCAATCCCCTCTCCAAACGGCAGAGGACACCCGATGCGGCGCCTCTGCCGGTGAGCCACCGGATCCGCGAGCGACTGAAGCAGGCCGACGCCTCCTTCTTCGCCAACGACAACATCTCCGC
Source organism: uncultured Cyanobium sp. (assembly GCA_964628165.1). Taxonomy (GTDB): domain Bacteria; phylum Cyanobacteriota; class Cyanobacteriia; order PCC-6307; family Cyanobiaceae; genus Cyanobium. Next base: position 744 of record CAZVPB010000217.1, on the reverse strand, counting down.
CTACATCGGTGAGGGTGAGATCGACCAGCTGGAGATCGAGGTGGCCGGCAAGGTGCGGGAACTGCTGCGGAGCCTGGTGATCGACATCGACAATGATCACAACACCGAGGAGACGGCCGAGCGGGTGGCCCGCATGTACATCCAGGAGGTGTTCCGCGGCCGCTACCACGAACAGCCCAAGATCGCGAGCTTCCCGAACGTCAAGAAGCTCGATGAGATCTACACGGTGGGCCCGATCACGGTGCGTTCCGCCTGTTCCCACCATCTCGTGCCCATCCTCGGCAACTGCTGGATCGGCATCAAACCCGGCGAGCGGGTGATCGGCCTCTCCAAGTTCTCCCGCGTCGCCGACTGGGTGTTCTCCCGCCCCCACATCCAGGAGGAAGCGGTGATCATCCTGGCCGATGAGATCGAACGGCTGTGCGAGCCCCAGGGGCTGGCGATCCTGGTGAAGGCCCAGCACTACTGCATGAAGTGGCGGGGCGTGAAGGAACCCCAGACCAGCATGATGAACTCGGTGGTGCGGGGCGATTTCCGCCGCGATCCCAGCCTCAAGCAGGAGTTCTTCGAACTGGTGAAGCAGCAGGAGGCTCTCCTCTCCACCTGATCGCCTGCAGGACCTGTTCCACCTTGGCGAGGTCCTTCACCCCCGGTGCCACCTCCACGCCGCTGGACAGGTCCAGGCCGTGGGGGGTCACTTCCCGCAGCAGATCCGGCACCCCCTCGGGGGTGAGCCCGCCGGCC
>CAZVPB010000216.1:0-3503 GCA_964628165.1 uncultured Cyanobium sp. | reverse complement strand
GAACGTGGGCCGTCCCCACACCACCTTCGTGGACCTCACCGAGCACATTCGCGAGCCGATCACCACCAACGAGCACGGCTGGGCCGAATGGCGCTGCAACGGCGGATCGGTGTCGGTCTGGGTGGAGGAGGAGGCGCTGAAGAAGGTGACGAATTCACGGCAAGACCACTAGATTCAGCTCCCATCTCCTGCTGTGGTGATCCTTCAGAAAGCCATGGTGGCCAGCGACGTCGTGATCCTGCTGGCCCTTGGGGTGGGCCTGATCCTCCTGCTGCGGCCCAGTCTCCCCATCCGACGAATCCTGGCCCCCCTCTTCCCCCGGGTGGTGTTCTGCGGTGACCCCCAGTGTCCCCAGCTGGCCATCACGATCGATGACGGTCCCAGCGGGCCCGGCAGCTGGCAGCTCCTGGACCTGCTCGCGGAGTTGGAGGTGCCGGCCACCCTCTTTCTCATCAGCGGCCACCTGGAGCGCACCAGCCCCGACTTCGTGAGCCGGGCCCTAGCCGGAGGGCACCGGATCGGCCATCACATGGGAGAGGACCGGATTTCAGCCCATCTCGATCCCGAGGCATTCCGTCAGCAGTTCGAGGAATCCTTTCAACGGCTGCAGCGGGCATCGGGAACCACCCCGCTCGAACTTCGCTGGTTCCGACCCGGCGGAGGGTGGTTCACGTCCACCATGCTGCGCACGATCGAGCAGAGGGGATTCCGCCTTGCCCTGGGGTCGGTGTTTCCCTGGGACACGCTTCACCCACCGCAGCGCTACCTCCGCTGGTTCGTGCTGAGCAATGCCCATCCGGGGGGCATCCTCATCCTCCACGACCGGCCGGACACGATTCAGGCCACGATCGCCACCCTGAGGGCAGTGGTGCCGGAGCTGAAGCGGCGGGGGTATCGGTTCACCACCCTCGATGCCATGGCCGACTCCGGGCTCAGAACTTCCCGGTGAGGGCCCGCGTCGTGCGCATGAGGCCGGCCGTGGTCTCGGGGAGATAGGGGCCCTTGAGCATGCCGCCGCCGAGGCGGAGCAGGAGCCCGCCGATCAGCAGGTCGAGACCCGCCACCACCAGGGACGCCACGATCCAGCTGAGGCCCAGCCCCTGCTTCAGCCAGAGGAGAAGGGCGAGGTGCAGGGCGATCGCCGCCAGCATCAGCAGGGAGAGGCCGGCGCCGAGAAACACCCCGCCGCCGATCAGCCGCCGTTTCTCCCGGTCGGCCTCCTGCAGTGCGATCCGCACGTGCAGGTCCATCACCGAGGTCATCAGCGCCGCGACCCGGCCCAGCATCCGGCCCTTCATGCCGAACGACGCCGCGAGGCGAGCAGCAGGCCGGCCACGAAGCCGACGCCGGCGGCGATGCCGAGGGACACGAGCGGACGGTCGCGCACCGGCTTCTCGATCCGGGGCCGCAGGGTGGAGTTGAGCTCGTCGAGCAGCGATTCCAGCTGCTCCTCCAGGGAACGCAGCGAGTCGCCCACGTGATGGGCCTGGTCACCGGTGATGCGGACCAGGTCGGCCAGGCGCTCCTTCACCACCTCGGTGGCGTGGCCGCTCTGGCGGCTGATCACCTCCACCGCCTGGTCGAAGCTGCCGCGGGTGGCCTCGAGGGTGTGGCGGGCCACCTCCGGCCATTCCTTCTGAATCGTGGGCAGCAGCGACTCGAACCGCTCCCGGAACTGCTGCACGGGCGCCACGGCGCCGCCGTCATGCACCGCAGAGGCAGGCTCGGCCGGGGCGGAGGGACTGCTGCTGGGGTTCTCCGGAGGCATGGCGTCGGCGTTGCGGGGGTACAGACGACCCTCAGGCTAGTGAGGGGGGCTTGGCAGCGTCAGCAGTTCGGCTACATTCCGGTCGCCCGGGGCGCGGGCCTTTGGTTCACATCAACCAGGTCGAGCTTTCCCACTTCAAATCGTTCGGCGGAACGGTGTCCATTCCGCTCGAACCGGGATTCACCGTGGTGACGGGCCCCAACGGCTCGGGCAAGAGCAACATTCTCGACGCGGTCCTCTTCTGCCTCGGCCTCGCCACCAGCCGCGGCATGCGGGCCGAACGCCTGCCCGATCTGATCAACAGCAGCGTGCTCCGGAGCGGCCGGGCCTCCGAGGCCAGCGTGACGGTGCGGTTCGACCTGGGCAGCTGGCGGCCGGACGACGCCGAGGCGGGACTGGAGGTGCCGGAGGAGGGCCCCTGGATCCGTCCCGGCCAGAGGGAATGGAGCGTGACGCGGCGGCTGCGGGTCGCCCCCGGCGGCACCTACAGCAGCAGTTACTTCGCCGACGGTGAGCCCTGCAACCTGCAGCAGCTCCAGACCCAGCTCAGGCGTCTGCGGATCGACCCCGAGGGCAGCAACGTGGTGATGCAGGGGGACGTGACCCGCATCGTGTCGATGAGCGCCCGCGACCGCCGCGGCATCATCGACGAGCTCGCCGGGGTCGCCCTCTTCGACTCCCGCATCGCCCAGACCCGCACCAAGCTCGACGAGGTGCAGGACCGCCAGGAACGGTGCCGCATCGTGCAGCAGGAGCTGCTCGGCGCCCGACAGAAGCTGGAGCGCGACTGCGCCAGGGCGCGGGCCTACCAGGAGCTGCGGCAGCAGCTCCACACCGGCCGGCACCAGGAGCAGGTGCTGGCCAGGGACGAGGCCCGCGCCCGGCTGAAGGACCTGCAGGGGCGCCAGCGGTCACTGGTGGAGCAGCAGGAGAAGGAACAGCGCGAATGCGGCACCGATGCGGCCGCGATCGAGACCGCCGCCACGGGCCTGGAACGGCTCCAGGACGAGGTGCGGGCCCTGGGGGAGGACCAGCTGCTGGCGGTGCAGGCCGAGCTGGCCGGCCTCGAGGCCGCCGGCCGGGAGCGGGCCCGCGAGGCGGACCGCCACCGGCAGCAGGCCGAGGAGCTGCAGCAGCGTCGCCATGACCTGCTGGCTCAGCAGGGGGAACTGCGGGGCCAGCGCCAGGCCCTGGAGAGCGAGACGGAGGCCGAACCGCTGCGCCGGGCCGAGGAGCGCTGCCGCGCCGCCGAGGCGGGGGTGGAGCTCTCGCGCCGCCGGCTGGCGGAGGTGGCCGGCCGATCCGGCACCTGGATGGAGGCCCAGCAGCGCCGCGGCCGCGAACGCGGCGAACTGCAGGAGCGCCTCGCCCCGCTGCTGACGGAACGGCAGGAGCGGCAGGAGCGGCTGCGCCAGGGGCGCGAGCGGCTCGCCGAGCTGGAGGCGGAACGGCGACGGGAGGAGGAGGCGGCGACGGGCACGCGCGGACGGCTCGACACGCTGCAGAAGGAGGCCGCCACAGGTCGGCAGGCGCTGGAGGCCGCCCAGCGGCAATGGCAGGAGCGGGCCGAGGAGGTGGCGCTGCAGCAGCGGACCCGCGGCCGGCTGGAGCAGGAGCAGAGCGCCCTCGAACGGGAGATCGCACGGCTGGACAGCCGCCGCGAGACCCTCCAGGAGAGTCGCGGCACCGGCGCCCTCCGCGCCCTGCTGGAGGCGGGTCTGGAGGGGATCCACGG
>CAZVPB010000215.1:1741-3539 GCA_964628165.1 uncultured Cyanobium sp. | reverse complement strand
CCGAGATCTTCTTCGGCAACTGCCTGGCCCTCGGCCTTCCCTGCCTGACGGCGGATGCCGGCCACATCCAGCAGCTTCAGGAGGCGGTCGCCGTCGATCCGGGGGCGGAGCTGTTCGTGGACCTGGAGGCGATGGAGGTGGTGCTGGAGAGCGAATTCGCCGGAGACAACCGCTGGCCGGTGAGGCTCGAGCCGGGACCGCGCCGCATGCTTCTCTCCGGCCAGTGGAACGGCACCGCCCAGCTGGTGGCCCATGACGCCGAGCTGCGGGCGACGGCCGGGCGGCTTCCCTACCTGCACGACTTCGCCGCCGTCTGAACGGTGCTCAGAACGGCCGCTGCTGGGCGGCCCGGACCGGATCGAGCGGCACGTAGGGCAACCCGGGACCGCGGAAGTTGAAGTCGTTCAGCTTCACCCGGACGCCGCCGAGTCCGTCGTAGGGGCTGTAGTACACCCCGATCTCGTAGGAGCGGCGCTGCCACCGCAGTTCGAGGTAGGAGCCGGTGACCTCCCCGTAGAAGTCCGACCCCGGGTCCACGTTCAGGCCGACCCCGCCGCTGAAGACGAGGGGACCGGCGATCTGCTGGGTCAGTCCCACCCCCAGGGTGCCCAGATCCACGGCGCGGTCGAAGCTGAGGGGGCTGGCGCCGCCGCGGAGGGTCGCACTGCCGCTGATGGAGATCTCGGTGTAGTCGAAAAAGGGCTTCACGAAATGTCCCAGGGTCAGCGTGGGGCCAGCCGAGATGGTGAAGGTGTTCTGGGAGCTGCCGTCGCCGAAGTAGGCCGCCGAGCCCAGCAGGTTGGTCCGCAGCCTCAGGCCCGGCACGATCGGTGAGGGAGTGTTCGCCAGACCTTCGCTTGCCGTGGCAGGTGCGGGCGTGCCGGTCCAGATCGGGTAGAAGAGATTCAGGGCGCCCACCGCATTGCCCCGCCAGAGGCGGGTGAGGGCATCGTTGTCGAAGGCCTCGGCACGGTAGTTTCCCAATCCGAAGCGCCAGAAGTAGCTGCCGCTGAGCCTGCCCCACTGCGGCAGGGATCCCTGATCCTCCAGCGACACCCCGTAGGCGGTGTAGACATCCTGTTCGCCGAGGGAGCCGTTCCAGACCCGCAGCCGGTAGGCCCCGAAGAGGCGCAGCTTGCTGGTGCCGAACAGCGGCAGGTCGACATCCTTCTTGAGCTCGCCGGAAGCCCTGGCGCCATCGGCGATGTTGTCGGGGTTGAAGGTGGAGACATCGGCCCGGGCGGTGAGGTCGAAGCCACCGGCCACGGGCATCTCCAGCTTCGCCTCGAAGCCGAACAGATCGGCGGTGTCCGCGGGCTGCTGTTCGGTGTCGGAACCGACCGGCTCTCCAGGGGGCGGGTAACTGTCGGTGCTGCTGTTGACAGCCCGCTCGAGCATGAACTGGGGCTGGAAATAGAGGCGGGTCCTCTCCTCCTCGCCGAAGCGGATCGGCACCTCGTAACCGAGGTAGAAACCGTCCCGGTCCTCCCGGTCGAATCCGAGCACCCAGCGGTTCGTCACCTCCTCCTCCTTCTGCTGGCGGATCGTCGTCTGGCGGGTCACCGGAATGGGCAGACGGTCCTCCAGCCAGAGCCGGTTGGAGCGCGCCTTGATCACCGTGTCGCCGTTCGGCTGGAGCGTGCCGACCACGTCCTGGGAGTCGACCCAGGACTGGGCCGGGGTGAAGGGGTCGTTGGCGAAGCCCACCCGGTCGCCGGAGAAGGTGGTGGGGGTGAAACGCAGCCTGCGGGCCTGCACCCGCCAGCGGCTCAGGGTTCCCCGCACGAAACGGCGGCCC
>CAZVPB010000215.1:0-1641 GCA_964628165.1 uncultured Cyanobium sp. | reverse complement strand
GAACGGGCGGGCAGACCCTCTCCCATCGTGACCCGCTCCAGCTGGCGGGCCAGCCCCGGCAGGGGATAGGCATCGTCCTCGGGGGCGCCGGGGCATCCCTGGGGTGGCGGCAGTTCGACGGGGGTTCTCGCGTCGGCCGCCTCGCCGAAGCGGTAGCGCAGGCCGAGGAGATAGGCGTTGCTCCCCTCCCGAACACCGGCATAGGTGCCGAAGGCCCCTGAGCGATGGTGGATCCGGCCGACGGCGGACCAGCGGGGACTGACCAGGGCCTCCACCTCGAAGGCCAGGTAGTTGAGGAAGGTGGAGAACTCCTCCCGGAAGGTCTTCTCGTAGTTGCTGGGCTCGCTCAGGAGACTCACCCCCTCGACGAAGTAGAGGCTGAGCCAGGGCTGCAGCCACAGCCGCAGTCCGATGCCGAGGGTGCCCTCGGCGAACGTCTGGGACGGCGTGTCGGCGAAGGGAACGGCCTGGTTCTCACCGCCGCCGGGCTGGCGGGCGGCCCTGTGGCCCAGGAGGTTGCCGTCGATCTCGATCGCCAGGGGGCCTCCCTGCAGCAGCCGGCGCTGCAGACCGATGCCGGCCAGGTACTCGGGCCGGAAATTGCCGCGGCCCAGGAAGGTGTCGCCGAAGGGAGCCGCGAACATCTGCCCCCCCCAGCCGGTCACCGCCCAGGGGTAGGGATGCCAGTCCGCCGGCGGCGGCACCTCCGGCGGACAGCTCAGCGGCTCCGGCGGCGGCAGCGGCGCGGAAGGCACCGCGTCGGGGTCGAGATCCTGGCTGCTGCCGTCGAGGTCGAGCACGCCGTAGACGTCCTCCATCTCGCCGCTTCCCTCGAGCAGGCTGTAGCGGAGACGGCTGGCCTGGAAGTACTGCTGACCCCGCTGGAAACGGACGCTGCCATAGGCGTAGAGACTGCGGGCGATCGGGTCGTATTCGAGGCGATCGGCCTGGAGACGGCCACCCGCCACGCGCACCTCGACGTTCCCGGTGGCGACGAAGCGGCGCTGCTGGGCGTCGTATTCCTGACGGTTGGCGGTGAGTTCGATCTCCAGCGGCACCGCCACCCCTGGGGGCGGCTGGGAGGCCTCCGACACCGGCGGCAGGGATGGCTCGCCGGCGGCTTCGGGGGAGGTCTGCGGCGGAAACGAAGCGGGAGGGAGCGGCCCCGGCGGATCGGTCTCGGCCCCGGCTTCAGGAACGGCTTCGGGTTGGGCGACTTCGCCGGGACCGGGATCCTCCTCCGGCAGAACCGGCCCGGTGACGGGGGGCGGCGTCGCGGTTCCCTCCACCGGACGCGACCGTGCCGGGAGGGCCGCCAGCAGCACCAGGCCACATCCCAGAAATGACACCACCCGTGCGGGAACCGGCCCTGAGCCCCGCCGATCCGGGTTCCATCGTGCGGACCAGCGGGATGGCACCGGGCAGGCAGGGGAGATGCGGAGGGGGATCCTCCCACGCAAACCGCAGGAGAGTGGAGACCGTTGGTCGGTTCGGCGGACGGGCAGGGCTCCGCCTAGGCGCAAGGGGAAAGGGCCGTGGTGCCGGGACTCACTCCTCCAGATCCTTGCGGCTGGGGGTGCGGCTGGGGTCGCTGGCCAGGAAGCCGAACACGAAGATCCCGATGAAGAAGAAGACGACCGA
>CAZVPB010000214.1:0-3563 GCA_964628165.1 uncultured Cyanobium sp. | reverse complement strand
CGTGGCCAGCCGCATCCTCCTGCGGGATTTGCTGCGCCTCACCCTCGCCCGCCGCAACACCGCGGCTTTGCGGCCGGACCGGTCGCTCTCCCCAACGGGACCGCTGTCCACGTCCCACGAGGAGTCCGCAGCGATTCCCACCCTCATCTACGGGGCCGGGGAGGCGGCCCGGCTGCTCATCGACGGTCTGCGCTACCAGCCCCAGTTCCGGCTGGTGGGGCTGGTGGATGAGGATCCCGCCCTGCAGGGACGCCGGCTCGGCCGCCTGCCGATCCACGGTTCCGCCGAACTGCCCGATCTGATTGCACGCCATTCCATCCGCCAGGTGCTGCTGGCCCTGCCCGAGACCCCCCGCTCCCAGCGCCGGGAGCTGGTGGAGCGGATCCGTGGCCTGGGGGTGAGCGTGCTGGTGATGCCGTCGCTCGCGGCGATCGCCGCGGGCGATCAGGCCGTGACCGACCTGCGGCCGGTGGCCATCGAGGACCTGCTCGGCCGCGAACCCAGCCGGCCCGATCCGGGCCTGCTCAAGGCCGCCGTGGCCGATCGCGCCGTGATGGTGACCGGCGCGGGCGGTTCGATCGGCAGCGAACTCTGCCGCCAGATCCTGCGGCTGGGGGCCCGCTCCCTGGTGCTGCTGGAGCGCAACGAATTCGCCCTCTATTCCCTCGAGCAGGAGCTGATCGCGGCGATGGCCCAGGGGACGGGGCCCTGGCCCGCCCTGCATCCGGTGCTGGGGGACGCCTGCAGCCGCCCCCGGCTGGAGGATCTCTGCCGCCAGCACCGTGTGCAGGTGCTCTTCCACGCCGCCGCCTACAAGCATGTGCCGCTGGTGGAGCGCAACCTCTGCGCCGGCGTGGCCAACAACGTGCTCTCCACCCGGGCCGCCCTCGAGGCCTCCATCGCCTGCGGCCTGGAGCGGTTCCTGCTCATCTCCACCGACAAGGCGGTGCGGCCCCCCAACGCCATGGGGGCCAGCAAGCGGATCTGCGAACTGCTGGTGCAGGAGGCCGCCGCCCGCCTTGCCGCCCACGGCCAGACCCGGCCCCTGATGGCGATGGTGCGCTTCGGCAACGTGCTGGCCTCCTCCGGCTCGGTGGTGCCCCGCTTCCGGCAGCAGATCGCCGCCGGCGGCCCCGTCACCGTCACCCATCCGGAGATCACCCGCTACTTCATGACCATCCCCGAGGCGGTGCAGCTGGTGCTGCAGGCCACCGGCATGGCCCGGGGCGGCGAGGTGTTCGTGCTCGACATGGGTGAACCGGTGCGGATCCTCGACCTCGCCCGCCAGATGATCCGTCTCTCCGGCGCCACGGTGCGGGACGAGGCCCACCCGGACGGCGAGATCGCCATCCGCTTCACGGGCCTGCGGCCCGGCGAGAAGCTCTTCGAGGAACTGCTGCTCCGGGACGACGACGAGCCGACGGCGCACCCGCTGATCCGCCGTGCCCAGGAGGAATCCATGCCCTCCCACCTCCTCCTGCCGCTCGTCGACCGCCTCGAGGTGGCCCTGGCGGCCTGGGATGCCGAGGCCGTGCGCCGGGTGCTGGCCGAGCTTGTGCCTGCCTACGGCACGGCCCAGGGCCTCACGACGCCCCTTCCCACCAGCGGCCGCCATCGGCGCGGCGGCGGCGGTGACGCCGCGCCTCGCGGCGGCTGAACTCGCTGACGCTCGGATTCGGCACCACCGGATCCACGTGGGCCACCTGCTCCCACAGGTCCCGCGGTGCCCAGCGCACCGTGTGCCGCACCTTGTCGTGGCGCACCACGTGGCACCAGCGGGAAGCGCCGCACCTGGGGCAGAAGAGCTCCTCCAGCCACTCGTTGCTGAGCACCAGCACCGGGTAGGCGTGGATCACCAGCCGTGCCTTCCTGTCGCTCATGCCCCGCTCCCGCAGCTGCTCGGGCGTGAGGAGATGGAGGAAGTACTTGCGGCCGTTGCCCTGCACCGGCTGGTCGGGGTGGGCCGGACACAGCAGCTGGCGCCGGGAGGGGCGCCGGCGGCGCTGCGGGGAGGAGGGGATCGAAGACCGGCTTTCCGAGGGTTCGGGCCGTGGGGACATCCGGTTCCGCTCTCTGCGGCGAATCTATCCCGGTTCTCCGGCCCCGGACTGAAGCCTCACCGACAGCGGATCCGGGTTCACCAGCTGCACGGTGGTGGAGCCCAGCGCCACCCGGCCGCCGCTGGCGGCGAAGGCGTCGAGCACCCGCATCGACAGACGGTCGCGGGTGGAGCGGCGCTGCTTCACGTCCACCAGGTAGCGGAGGGTGAATTCCAGCCAGTCGTCGGTGATCACCAGGCTCACCATCGGTTCGAGGCTGGCGTTCTCCAACAGGTACCGCCGCACCAGGTGCTGCCACGCTCCCCGGGCGGCCTCCGCGTCGGCGGCGGGCACCTCCTCCGCCAGCGCCTGCTCCAGCAGCCGCCGCGCCAGCCGGTGGTCGCTGCTGTGGGTCACCGGCACCTTGAACTCGTCCCAGAGGAAGGGAAAGTCGCCGGAGTAGTTGAACACCGGCTGCTTGAAGACGAAGCTGTTGGCGATGCGCACCACCCGGCCGGTGTACAGGTCGGAATTCACCCACTGCCCCATCTCCATCAGGGTGGTGCGGAGGATGCCGATGTCGATCACGTCGCCGCGGATGCCGCCCAGCTCCACCCGGTCGCCGGGGGAGTAGAAATTGCCGAAGGAGATGGCGATCCAGCCGGCGATGCTGCCGATCACCTCCTGCAGGGCGAAGGCGATGCCGGCGCCGGCGACACCGATCGCCACCGTGAGGCCGCCGAGCCGGTCGCGGAACACGATGGTGAGCAGCAGGGCCGCCGCCAGCCAGCCCGTCAGGGTCACCAGCTTGCGGGCGTAGTAGCGGCTGTCGGGATCCCGGAGGCGCCGCACCACCACATGCTGCACGCCCCGCACCAGCAGGGCGATGGCGAGAAGGCCCAGCAGCGCCGCCAGCGACTTCGTCGCCAGCGGCGCCGCCAGGAAGGAGGCCACGGCGCTCATCCGGCGCTCACACCGTCACCAGCTCATGGCTGCGAGCTTCCTCGAAGTGGAGCCGCTCGTCCTGCACGTTCACGGCGATGGTGGACCCCGGCGTGAAGGTGCCGGCCAGGATGGCCTTGGCGATCGGCGTCTCCAGCTCCCGCTGGATCGCCCGCTTCAGCGGCCGCGCGCCGTACACCGGGTCGTAGCCCACCTCGGCGAGCCAGTCGAGCGCCTCGGCGCTGAGCTCGAGGCCCAGCTTCTTCTCCTCCAGCCGCTTCGCCAGCCGCTGCACCTGCAGCTCCACGATGCGGCGCAGTTCCTCGGCCCGCAGGCTGTGGAAGATGATCGTCTCGTCGAGCCGGTTGAGGAACTCGGGCCGGAAGTGGGCCCGCAACGCCTCGTTCACCCGACGCTCCATCTCGGCGTGGCGGCCGGGATCGCCGGCCAGGTCGAGGATCGAGGCGCTGCCGATGTTGCTGGTGAGGATCAGCACGGTGTTGGTGAAGTCCACCGTGCGGCCCTGGCCGTCGGTGACGCGGCCGTCATCGAGGATCTGCAGCATCACGTTGAACACGTCGG
>CAZVPB010000213.1:2219-3590 GCA_964628165.1 uncultured Cyanobium sp. | reverse complement strand
GGATCGGTGACGGTTCTCACCGTCACCACCATGCCGGGCGACGACGTGACCCATCCGGTGCCGGACAACACCGGCTACATCACCGAGGGGCAGTTCTACCTGCACGGAGGGGTGATCGATCCCTTCGGTTCCCTGTCGCGTCTCAAGCAGAACGTGATCGGCAAGGTGACCCGGGAGGATCACAACCAGATCATGAACACCACGATCCGCCTCTACTCCGGCGCCCGCGACGCCGAGCAGAAGCAGGCGATGGCCTTCGAACTCTCCGACTACGACCAGAAGCTGATCCGCTTCGGTCGGCTCTTCCGGGAGCGGTTCATGGACATCAACGTGGACCTGCCGCTGGAGGCGGCCCTCGATCTGGCCTGGGCGACCCTGGCGGAGTGCTTCCAGCCGGAGGAACTGCTGATGAAGCAGGAACTCATCGACAAGTACTTCCCCGGGCGGAAGGAGCAGCCCGCATGAGCAGGCTCCCCCTCACCAAGGCGTCCCTCAGCCGCCAGAAGGGGCTGCTCAAGACCTATCACGACGTGCTGCCCTCGCTCGACCTCAAACGGCGACAGATCGCCGCCGAGCGCAGCAAGGCCAGCGATCAGCTGCGGCAGGCCCAGCAGAAGGCGGACGCCATCGAGGCGGAGGTGGGCAAAACCTGTCCGATGCTGGCCTACGACCGGATCGACCTCGACGGTCTGGTGGCCATCGAGCAGGTGCACCTGGAGGAGGAGAACCTGATGGGCACCCGTCTGCCGAAGCTGGAACGGCTCGACCTGAGGGTGGCCGACTACGGCCTGCTCTCGCGGCCCTTCTGGGTGGACCGGGTGGTGGAGTGGCTGCGGCAGGCCCTGCGGAACCAGGTGGAACTGCGGGTGGCCCAGCGGCGGCTGGAGCTGCTGAGGGAGGCCGAGCGCAAGGTAACCCAGCGCTTCAACCTCTTCGACAAGGTGCTGATCCCCCGCACCCGCACCAACATCCGCAAGATCTCGATCTACCTGGCGGATGCCGAGCGGGCCGGCGTGGTGAACTCCAAGATCGCCAAGCGCAAGAAGGAACGGGTGGCAGCGCGATGAGCATCGTTCCCCTCGCCAAGGTCACCGTGATCGGTCTGGCGGCCGACAAGGAGCAGCTGCTCGACGGTCTGCAGCGGCTGGGCTGCATGCATCTGATCCCGCTGGTGGCCCCCGCCGGGGAGGACCCCTTCGTCACCTCCCGGCCCAGCGAGGACGCCCGCCGCGCCCTGCGCTACCTGATGGACGTGCGCCGCCGCCGCCACCAGACCCGGGTGGACGCCGACTTCGACTTCGACCGGATCGTGGCCGAGGCCCTGGCCAACCAGCGCCAGCGGCGGGAGGCGGAGGACCGGCTGCTGGCCCT
>CAZVPB010000213.1:0-2119 GCA_964628165.1 uncultured Cyanobium sp. | reverse complement strand
GACCAGGCCCGCACGGCCTTCGAGGACGTGGAGGCCGAGCACGAATCCCTCAGCCGCTGGGTGTTCCTGCTCTCCAAGCATCTGGCCCAGGCGGAGGACGCCCAGGCCCGCGCGCAGGCCAGCGGCATGACCCGCGACGACTCCACCTTCGTGCAGATGCAGGGCTGGCTGCCACGGCGGGACCTGCCGCGCCTGCAGGCCTTCACCGACCAGCAGGGGCTGGCGTTCCTGGCGGAGGTGCCCGAACCGGCGGACGAGCCCCCCACCCTCATGGAAAACCCGGCCACGCTCACCGGCGGCCAGGACCTGGTGACCTTCTACGAGACCCCCGGCTACCGGGACTGGGATCCCTCGATCGTGGTGTTCTTCTCCTTCGCCCTCTTCTTCGCGATGATCATGGCCGACGCCGGCTATGCCCTCGTGCTGGCGGTGGTGATCGGCCTGCTGTGGAAAAAGATGGGGCGCAGCCCGGGAGGCCGCCATTTCCGCATCCTCTGCACGGTGGGACTGACGTTCTCCCTGATCTATGGAATTCTGGCCGGCAGCTATTTCGGGGTGGAACCGCCTCCTTCCTCACCCCTGGCTTCCCTGAAGCTGCTCGATCTCAACGACTTCAGCGGAATGATGAAGCTCGCACTGGTGGTGGGCGCCGTGCATCTGCTGCTGGGCAATGGCGTGGTGGCCCTGCGGGCCCCCTCGGTGGCAGGGAGGGCACGGCCGATCGGCTGGATGGCGGTGATTCTCGGCGGCATGGTTCTCTACCTCGGCGCCGCCACGGGGACTGCCCTCCACGTCGGCATCGGGCTGGGGGTGGGCGGTCTGCTCACGATCCTGCTGCTGAGCAGCGAGCGTCCGATCCGGCACCCCGCCGACCTGCTGCTCCGGCTGGTGGATGGTGTGGGATCACTCACGCAGATCACCCAACTGTTCGGCGATGTGATGAGTTATCTCAGGCTCTTCGCACTCGGGCTCGCCAGCGCCTCCCTGGCGATCACATTCAATCAACTCGCTTCTCAGGTGGTGGAGTCGGATGTAGTGTTGGCGGTACCCATTGCCCTGTTGATCCTGGTGCTCGGCCACGGCATCAATCTGCTCCTGGCCATCATCAGCGGGTTCGTCCACGGGCTGCGGTTGAACTTCATCGAGTTCTTCAACTGGAGCCTTTCCGAGGAGGGCACCCCCTTCCAGCCGTTCAACAAAAAGGAGCTTGCTTCGTGAACGATCAATTCTCTCTTCTGGCGCTCGGCTGGATCGGCATCTACGCCCCCGTCGCCCTCGGGGCGATCGGGTCGGCCATCGGCTGCACCATCGCCGGCCAGGCGGCGATCGGGGCGATGATGGAGGTGAACAGTGGCTACGGGAAGTTCGTGGGGCTCTCGGCCCTTCCCTCCTCGATGTCGATCTACGGCATCGTCGTCATGTTCATCCTCAACCGGGCCGTCACCCCCGCCAATTCCGGAGGGCTCTTCGGCATCGGCCTGCTCTCCGGCCTGGCCTTCCTGCTGGCGGCGATCTACCAGGGCCTGTGCTGCGCCTCGGCGATCTCCGGCTCGAAGTCGAAGCCCGAGATCTTCGGCCTCTCCCTCGCCCCCGCGGCGATCGTGGAGGGCTTCGCGGTGTTCGCCTTCGTGTTCGCCCTGGTGGCCGCCGGCGGCATTCCCGGCGGCACCTGAGCCGCGTGATCCGCGTCCTGCCGCCCGCTCCCCCGCCGTCCACCTCTGCCCCGATCCACCAGGAGGAGATCCGATGCCGAAGTCCCGTTCCGGCCGCGATGCCACCCCGGCCCAGGTGGCTTCAGGCGTGGAGCAGCTGATCGCCCGGCTGCGCGACCAGGGTGTCGAGGCGGGACGCAGCCAGGCGGATCAGATGCTGGAGGAGGCCCGCAGCGAGGCCCAGCACACCCTCGATCAGGCCCGCAGCGAGGCGAAGCGGATCGTGGCCGAGGCCCAGCAGGAGGCGGAGAAGCTCGAGCGGGCCGGGAAACAGGCCCTCGAGCTGGCGCTGCGGGATTCGGTGCTGGCGATGAAGACCCGGCTGATGGAGCGCTTCCGGGGCGAGGTGAAGCAGCTGGTGGGGGAGGAGCAGCAGAAGCAGGAGATCCTCGAGAAGATGATCCTCG
>CAZVPB010000212.1:0-3604 GCA_964628165.1 uncultured Cyanobium sp. | reverse complement strand
CGGATCAGAGACGCCGCCGGAAGCTTTCGCTGAAGCCGTGGGAGGAGCGCTCCGTCCCCTCCTCGCGCCGGCCGAGGCGCCACACGTTGCGGCGCAGCCGGCGGGCGGTGAGGCCGCCCCGCTCCACCACCTCCCCGCCCGGACGGGCACCGAGGAGGTGGGTGACCTCGGCGGTGCTCAGGGGTGCGCCCGTCTCGATGGCGAGACGGGTGAGCTCCAGGCGCTGGCGCAGCGCCACGAGGTCGGCGGGAATGCTCTCCTCCTCGAGATCGAGCAGCCAGGCGGGGTCGCCGCCGCCCCGGGCCAGTCGCCGCATCAGTCCCATGCCGATGAAGGCCAGGGCCTGTTCGGGCCGCACGCCCTGATCCGCCACCCGCTCCATCCAGTCCGCCAGGGGAACCCCGTCGCCGGCATGGGGCGCCTCGGGGGCGGGAGTCGCCGCCGCGGCGGCGGCGGGAGACCGTCGGGAAGCCATGGGCGGGTCGGGATCACTGAGCGGAAGGTATCGGCTCAGCTGCGGCGCAGCCAGTCCGGCGCGTCGCCGAACCAGTCTTCGATGTCGTCCTCCCCCGGCCGGTAGGGCGGACGGGGCTCGCAGGGCCCGAGGTTCATGTCGCTGAGAAGACGGTCGATGCCGTCGGACGGCACCTCGCCGCGCTGCCGCCGGCGGGCCCGCCTCAGCCAGCCGGCCACGCTCGCGTCCCGGTCAGCGAACTTCTGCACGTAGATGCGTTCCTGGAGGCTCACCTCCTCCTCCCTGCCGATGCGGCCGAGGATTTCCTGGAGGCGGAGGCGGGTGGCGGGAGTGAGCATGGTGCGAGGGCCTGCGGGGATCCAAGTGATAGCGAGCCTGCAGGCCGCTTCTGCGATTTCCGCAGGGGTAGGATCCGCGCCACGGCTGATTTCGACCCGCCACGAGCCCCCCTTCCGCCGAGGACCGAGCCATCAGCCGGCGTCGCGCGGCGTTGCGGATCACGGGCACCGAGGTGGGCCCGGTGGGAGGCAGCGACTCCGCTTCGGGAGCCAGCTGCGTCATCACCACCGACAGCGAGGGGGCCCGCCTGGCCCGGCAGTCGAGCCATGTGCAGTCGATCGAACTGCGCACCTATGTGTTCCTCGATTCCCTGCAGCCCCAGCTGGCCGCCTACATGGGAACGGTGTCGCAGGGATTCCTGCCGATCCCCGGCGACGCCTGCCTCTGGCTCGAGGTGTCGCCGGGGATGGCGGTGCACAGGGTCACCGACATCGCCCTCAAGGCCAGCACGGTCCGCCTCGGCCAGATGGTGGTGGAGCGGGCCTTCGGCTCCCTCGCGCTCTACCACCGGGACCAGAGCAACGTGCTCCACTCCGGCGAGGTGGTGCTCGAGGCGATCGGCAGCAGCGTCGACCGCCGCAGCCGCTGCGAGGTGACCTGGACGGAGATCATCCGGGCCATCACCCCCGACCACGCCGTGCTCATCAACCGCCAGAACCGGCGGGGATCGATGATCCAGGCCGGCATGAGCATGTTCATCCTCGAGACCGAGCCGGCCGGTTACGTGCTCATCGCCGCCAACGAGGCCGAGAAGGGCTCGAACATCACCGTGGTGGACGTGAAGGCGGTGGGCGCCTTCGGCCGTCTCACCCTGGCCGGAAGGGAGGGGGACGTGGAGGAGGCCGCCGCCGCCGCGATGCGGGCGGTGGCCCAGATCAACCGGTGAGACCGAAGCAGCGGCGCAGGCCCGGGGCCAGGGCGCGGGCCGCCTTGCCGCGGCTGCCGAGGCGGAGCCGCAGGTGCTCGCCCATGCGGGCGTAGCTGCTCCCCGCCTCCCGCACGAAGAAGACCGGATCGAACCCCGCCCCGGACCCTTCCGGCTCGTGGAGGATCTGTCCATGGCAGACCCCCTCGCTCTCCAGCACGACGACGCCGTCGGGGCGGGCGAGGGCCATGGCGCTCACGAAGCGGGCGCTGCGGTAGGGGGTGTCCGCCAGTTCGTGCAGGAGCCGGTGGATGCGCTCGGGGTCGCTGGGGGCATAGCGCGCCGAATGGATGCCCGGGCGGCCGCCGAGGACATCCACCTCGAGGCCGGAGTCGTCGGCCAGGCTCCACTCACCGGTGGCCAGGGCCACCCCCTCCGCCTTGAGGCGGGCGTTGGCGGCATAGGTGCCGCCGGTCTCCTCGATCTCCAGGTGGCGGGGCTTGGAGCGCACCTCGAGATCGATGGGGGCCAGCATCGCGCCGAGCTCGGCCACCTTGTGGGGATTGCCGCTGGCGATGACGAGCACCCCGGGCGGATCCGCACACAGCCGGGAAAGCTCGGAGGGCACGCCACTGGGCAGGTGGCGGTCATTGTGCCTGCGGGAGGGTGGAGGCAGGACGGGTTGAACATTCCACCCCCGGAAACTCCAGGGCTCCTGCCTCGTGGCGGAAGGTAAGCCGCGCAGACCGTTTTCGCTGTTGCGGCCGGCGGCGGTTCAGCGACCCCTGACGCACGGTGCGCAAGCGCAGCTTACGTTTTGTGTTGCATTGATCAGACGGCCTTATCAATGCATGTGGAAAACGTGATGGGCCGGGCTCGTCATTTCGCTTGACGGGGGGCTACACGGCGAATCAGGTTGGCTGACGAACATTCCACCCCCCCTCCTCCAGGAGCAGGTAATGGCCAACGAAACCATGGGCATCGCCCTCGGCATGATTGAAACCCGGGGCCTTGTCCCAGCCATCGAAGCGGCGGACGCCATGACCAAGGCCGCCGAGGTGCGGCTGATCGGTCGCGAATTCGTCGGCGGCGGCTACGTCACCGTCCTGGTCCGTGGGGAGACTGGTGCCGTCAACGCGGCTGTCCGCGCCGGCGCGGATGCCTGCGAGCGCGTCGGAGACGGCCTGGTGGCCGCCCACATCATCGCCCGTCCCCACCGGGAGGTGGAGCCTGCCCTGAGCAGCAACTTCGGCCTGGGTTCCAAGGACTGATCGGGAACGGCCCCAGAGGCTGAACATCCCCCTTTCCCACCGACCCACCATCCACCATCCCCATGAGCAAGAAGTACGACGCAGGGGTCAAGGAGTACCGCGACACGTATTGGACTCCCGACTACGTACCCCTCGACACCGACCTGCTGGCCTGCTTCAAGTGCACCGGCCAGGAGGGCGTCCCCCGCGAGGAAGTGGCCGCCGCCGTGGCCGCCGAATCCTCCACCGGCACCTGGTCCACCGTCTGGTCCGAGCTCCTCACCGACCTCGACTTCTACAAGGGTCGCGCCTACCGCATCGAGGACGTGCCCGGTGACAAGGAGTCCTTCTACGCCTTCATCGCCTACCCCCTCGATCTGTTCGAGGAAGGCTCCGTCACCAACGTGCTGACCTCCCTGGTCGGCAACGTCTTCGGCTTCAAGGCCCTGCGTCACCTGCGGCTCGAGGACATCCGCTTCCCCCTCGCCTTCATCAAGACCTGCATGGGTCCGCCGAACGGCATCCAGGTGGAGCGCGACCGGATGAACAAGTACGGCCGTCCCCTGCTGGGTTGCACCATCAAGCCGAAGCTCGGCCTGAGCGGCAAGAACTACGGCCGCGTGGTGTATGAGTGCCTCCGCGGTGGTCTCGACTTCACCAAGGACGACGAGAACA
>CAZVPB010000211.1:0-3607 GCA_964628165.1 uncultured Cyanobium sp. | reverse complement strand
AGAGGCCCCAGGGGGCCGGCCAGCCGCAGCAGGTTCATGCCGCGGCCCCGCTCCGGATCCAGCAGCTGGAGGTTCTCCAGCCAGGGGGCCACCGCCAGATAGGGCAGCGAGCTGCTGCTCCAGCGCAGTTCCCACACCCCCTTCAGCCAGGCGCCGTCGCGGGCCAGATCGGCCGGCCGTTCGCGCTCGAGCTGACCGATCAGGGCGCGCACCCGCTCGGAGGACCGGTTGGCGGCGCCGCGTCCCCCTTCCCGGAGGAGGGAGAGAAGCGCACGGCGGCAGTCCTCGATCTCGAGAGCGGGGGCGGACTCCATCGGGAAGCGGCCGGAGCGGAGGGGGGTGCCGTCATGGTGGCGGGGCGGGGGCCGGGCCGTGGCGGCAGCCCCCTACACCCTCAGCAGCCGGCCCATCAGCTCCAGTTCCCGGCCCTGGGGCAGCAGCAGCCCGGCCCGCACATCGCCGGGAGCGCTGGCGAACAGACGCACCATCGCCGCCAGCAGGTCCGGCAGGGGCAGGGTGTTGGCCAGAAAGCCGTACCACTGCTCGCCGGGCAGGTGGAAGAAGGTGTGGAAGAACCCCCGCAGCCGGTCCTCCGGGAAGCGCATGAGCTTCTCGAGACCGAAGCGGTAGAGGGCATGCTTGCGGCGCATCGCCGCCGGCCAGAGCCCCTCCCAGGCGGCGGCGGCGGCCGCGGCCGGATCGCCACCGGGAGCGCCGGTGCCGGCCCGTCCCAGGGCCGTGGCGATCGCATCGGCCAGATCCGGCGCCCGCCGCAGCAGGCCCCCCACCATGTAGCCGGAGGAGGGGTGCACCATCGAGGCGGCTCCACCGAAGCCCACCACCCGCTGAGCAGGGTCGGGCAGGGCCGGGTTCATCGGGAACAGGCAGAACTCCTGGTGCTCCACCGCCTCGACCCGCACCCCCCGGTGGGCGAGCCGGCGCTGCAGCCGCTCCCGCAGCAGGGGAAAGGGCACCGGCGGCGCCAGGGCGAGGGAGGTCTCCTCCACGAAGAAGGAGCCCCCGCCGAGATCCATGGCGTAGAGGAAGGTGGGCGGCCCGGTCCGCTCCGCCTCGCTCAGGTGGTCGCAGCGGTAGTCCATCAGCACGAAACGGCCGGGCTCCACCGGCGGCGCGCTGAAGCGGCCGACGATCCCGTAGGCGGCCTGGCCCGCCACCGGTCCGTCCACCGGCCGCCGCACGAACACCGGTTCGTGACCGGTGGCATCGATCACCAGCCGCGCCTGCAGCGACTCCCCGCCCGCCGTGGTGACCCTCGACCCGGTGGCGTCATGGTCGATCGCCCCCGCCTCGCCCCGGTGCCAGCGGAGGCCGCCCGATTCCAGCCGGCCCAGCCAGTGTCTCTGCAGGGCGAGCCTGTCGAAGAGGCCGTAGTCGCGGCCGTGGCGGGTGGGGGCGGAGTCGTCGGATCCGCCGGCGCCGAAATAGCTCACCGTGTCGCTCCAGCGGTGCGCCAGGAGATGGGGAAGGCCCAGGGCGTCCACCTCCTCGCCCCAGATGCCGTAGGTGTTGACCCAGGGAGCCTCCGGATCGCCGGCGCTGAGGCCCGCCACCGCCAGGCCCCGGCCGCAGAGCTCAGCGGCGATCGCCAGGGCGGCCGGACCGGCGCCGATCACCAGCACATCGGGGGTGGCCAGGGCGGACGCCGCGGATCGGCGCTCAATGTATTCGGCGATCCGTGAATCTCTCTGGGATCTCAGGGATCCTCCGCCTCGTCCACCTCCTCCCACACCAGAGGGCCGAAGCGGGCGATCACGGTGCGCAGGGCATCCAGTTCCGCCTTGGCGCGGCCGCTGAAGCCGAGAACCACCTCATTCGCGGCACGCTCCCAGTGCATCTCCGTGTTGCCGGCATTGCCGCCGCCCCCGATGCTCTGACCGTCAGTGGTGGTGAGCGAAAGCCTGTCGACCCGCCCATGGGGACGGCCGGTGTCGGCATCGATCCGCGCGATGCTCACGCCGGCGGCCAGCTGCAGGTCTCCGAGATCCCTTCCTCCCGATCCGCCATGCACCTCCTGCCAGGTTTCCGGGGGCGCGAACGCGCTGGAGCCACGCTCGTAGGTGAGGCGGATCTGATCGATCCGGGCCCTTCCCCGCAATCCCACACCCACCAGCCGCTTGCGGCTGGACACGGCTGAGGCGCGATCGGCGAAGCCGAAGGGTTCACCGCCATCACCACCCATCGGCTCGCCATCGACCACCTCGACGTTGAGGTGCGGGCTGCCCGTCCGCAGGGAGGACGTCTCAGGGGCGGAAAGGGGTGTGGAAGGCGATTGGAAATACACCCGCTTCAGTTCCTTCAGCGAACGAAGATCCGCCTCGATCGTTGCGCGGTTGGCGGCCAGGCTGGGATCCGGCGTCACGCCGTAGAGGTCATAGGTGGCCTCCACCCACGCACACTGGTTGCCGATCTCCCGCAGACGCTGTTCACGCCGCAACAGCCCCGGGCTGAAGGGGTCGCCGCTGAACAGGATGCGGTTGGCCGCCACCGGCTGGAACAGCTGTTGAAGCTGCGGCACCGCCTCGTAGCCCCGGGTCCGCAGTTCCAGCACCTGGGGATCGTCGAGGGTGAGGCTGCCGAACCTGCCGGCGAAGTCGACCAGCTGCTCGGGGGTGGCGAGTTCCGGCAGGGCCCGCACTCCCCGCACCATGAAGCGGAAGCTGGTGTTCACTCCGGTGGAGCTGGCCACCTCCGCCGCCCGGCGGCTGAGCTCGGGGCCGAGGGTGAGGCCGCTCACCGCCAGGGCCCCGCCGAAGGCCTGCTCCACCTGCCGCGCCTCCTGCCGGGACTGGGCGAAGAAGGTGTACACCCCCTGAACCTCGCCCCCCAGCTGCAAAGCGCTCACGAAACTGTCCCCGAACTGCGCCACGAAGGCATCCAGGGAGGCGGCATCATCCGGGGGGGTGATCGGATCCGACAGCCGCGTTTCCACCACCTCCGCCGCCTCGATCACGCGGCGGGCCTGCACCACCAGCGAAACGCTGAACACGGTGGTGTGCAGCGACTGGAAGAAGTCCCGCCGGGCCCGCAGCAGCGGCAGCGGCAAGGGGCCGCCCCCCAGACTCAGCGCCGTCCCCTGGGAGAGCGTGCGGGCCAGCTCGGAGGCGGTTCGACACAGGCTGATGTTCAGGGAGCTGCCACTCCCCCGAGTCGCCGCCGGCTGAATGGTTCCCTGAAGCGCCCTGCCGAGGGGTTCCTCGGGACGAACCACGGTGTTGCGGCCCCGCAGGAGGGAGGCCTCCACGAGGTCGCCGGCCGGAGCGGAGGAAGTGACCATGACCTTCTGCCAGGGGGCTGGAATCTCCAGGGTGGCAACGGCGGCTCAGTCGGCGGCGGCCTCGCCGGAAGGTGCAGGAGAAATCGGCTCGTCGCCGGTGGTGAGGTCGTCCTCCTCCTCCTCCGCCGCGGGGGGCACCAGCACCACCTCCGCCAGCCGGTCGCCCGCGTCGAGCCGCTGCAGCCGCACGCCGGTGGCCGCCCGGGACTGCTGCGGCACCGCGTCGGCCTCCATCCGCACGATCACGCCCCGCTCGCTCACCAGCAGCAGTTCCTCGCCCGCCCCCAGCACCCGCAGCCCCACCAGGGTGTC
>CAZVPB010000210.1:0-3620 GCA_964628165.1 uncultured Cyanobium sp. | reverse complement strand
GGTGGTGAGCTGGCTTGATCTGAGTTCGCAGACATTAAGTCCTTTGCCCGCAGATGGTTCGTTTTCCACCTGCAGAATCCCCGATTTGACGCATAAGCCGGCGTGATCGAACACTCTCCACCGTTGTGGCGGCTACCGCAGGATGTGGGGATTTTCCTGGAATCTTCCGGGGCTTCCGGTCAGAATCCGGGTTCCTGGAGATCCCCGCCGCTTGAAGGGCCACTTCAAGCGGTTTTTTCTGCTCCCTGCCCCCAGAGATGGTTCATCCCTGGCGGAGCCCCACTCTCCCCAGCCAGCAGAAATGGGTCCAACCATCTCCCTTTTCCCGGGGGGAAAGGGAGGATGGCAGACCCACGGAGTTCGAAGGCAGGGGCGCCCGGAGCACCGGACGGAGGTTCTGGCCTCAGGTGGGCTGCGGGGCAGGCACCTGTCGACCCGCGATCACGATCCGCAGCAGCACGGGGGCGAGGAATGTGGTGCCGATCACCATCAGCAGAATCGCGGCCTCGAGGGCGGGTGTGAGGATCCTGGCCTGGGTGCCGAGGCCCAGGAAGATCAGGCCCACCTCACCCCGAGGCATCATGCCGAGTCCCACCACCAGCCGGTTGGTGGGGTCCTTGCTGGCATAGCTCCACCCGGCCGCCACCTTGCCGATCACCGCCACCACGAGCAGGAAGACCGCCACGATCAATCCCTCCCGGTTGGCTGGATCGAAGGGGTTGAGCACGGAGAGATCCATGCCGGTGCCGATCAGCACGAAGAACACCGTGGCGAACAGGGCCACGAGCGGTTTCACCGCCGTGTCGATGTCATGGGTGTGCTTGGAGGCGCTGAGGATGAGGCCGGCGGCGAAGGCTCCGAGAGCCGCTTCGAGGCCGATGGCCTGGGCGGCGAAGCAGCAGAGGGTGAGCACCACGAAGCTGGCCACCGCCACATCGCCGGGGGCCTTGAGACGGTCCACCGCCCAGTCGAACAGCGGTGCGGCGGTGCGGCTGAGGAACAGGGCGGCCGCGACGAACACCACCGCCGCGGCGCAGAGCCTGAGGATCGGGCCGATCGTGAAGGCGCCGCCGCCGGCCAGGGACACCACCACCGCCAGGATGACGATGCCGAGGATGTCATCGAGCACGGCCGCGCCGATCACGATCTGGCCCTCCTTGCGCTTGAGCCACTGCAGCTCGCCGAACACGCTCGCCGTGATGCCGATCGAGGTGGCCGTCATCGCCGCCCCCGCGAACACCGCCGGGATCAGCGGCACGTGGAAGAGGAACATCAGCCCGGCGGTGCCGAGGGCGAAGGGCAGCACGACCCCCGTCACGGCCACGGTGGTGGCCTGCAGGCCCACGGCCACCAGCTCGTCGAGCTCGCTCTCCAGCCCGGTGAGGAACAGCAGGGCGAACAGGCCGATCTGCGACACCGCCTGCAGGCTCGGGAAGGTCTCCCGGTAGAGGTCGGCCACCGTCTCCGCCGGCACGTCCGCGAGGGAGCCCACCAGAGAAAGCACGGCACCGCTGAGATGGGCCTGGGCCTCAGGAGGCACCACCAGGTGCAGGCCGGAGGCGCCGATCAGCACCCCGGCGACGAGCTCACCGAGGATGGTGGGCAGCTGAAGGCGCACCATCAGCTCGGCGATGGCGCGGGCCGCGATGAAGATCACCAGAAACCGGCCGACGCCGATCAGGGTTTCGGCCACCTCGATCTGATGGCTGCCGACGTCCATCAGCAAGGAAGGCAAGACGGTCATCAACCTGGAGAAAGCGTGATGCCGTGGAGTTTTATTCGGTCAGCGAGGCATCCGGTCGGAGCCTGGGAGGTTTCGTAAGACAGGAATGGTGATCGGTGCCATCAGCGCCGGTGATCGGTCGCCGGCCGGCCAGCGAAGACATCTCTGCTCTTCGGTGAACCCGCCTGCCTCTGCATCCCGGAGTTCCCCGTTCCGATGGTGAAGGGACTGCTGAAGATTCCGGCCTCCGGCATCATCGGCAGCCTCCGCGGAAGATCATCCCTTGCCCCTCGATCTGCGCGATGGGAAGCGGCTCCGGATCGGCCTCACCAGCGAGGCGGCGGCGGCTCAGAAGAGCCCCAGAAACCGCCTGCGCTTCGACTCCCCGTCCTCCTCGCGCCCCTGGCCGCCGTCCTGCCGGTAGCGGGGCGGGGCGTCCCCGATCGTGATCAGGGCCTCCTTGTTCTTCCACCAGATCCAGTCCCGGATCGGCGGTGTGCTGAGCAGATCCTCCCGGCGGAGTCCGAGACCCAGCTTGGCCGAGGCATCCAGCAGCACCGTCACCATCTCCTCCCCGTCCCGGCAGCGGGCCAGGGCCTCGTTGGTCCGCCGCGCGCCGTCGAGGGCCCGCACCAGCAACTTGACCCGCTGCACCACCGGCAGCGAGCGGGGATCCCTCGGCGGCTGCTCCATCGGGCCCCATGCGGCAATCTGGCAGCGTAGGTCTGCAGGGCTTCGCTCCCCTTGCTCACCGTCTTCCGCAGCAACCGGGCGGAGGTGCTGGTGCAGCTTCTCGCCGCCCAGCTCCGCCTCTTCCCGCCGGACCCCTTCACCGAGGTGGAGGTGATGGTGAACACCTGGCCCACCAGCCGCTGGCTGGGCGAGCAGCTGGCGGTGGAACTCGGCGGTGTCTGCGCCCATGTGCGCTTCCCCTTCCCGGCGGCCCACCTGCGCCGGCTCGTGGACACCCTCCTGGCGGAGGAACCGGCCGGCGGCGCGGCCGCGGACGAGATGTCCGACGATGGCGAGGATCCCTGGCGTGCCGACCGGCTGGTGTGGCCCCTGCTGGGCCTTCTGCCGGAGATCGCCGAACGGCCGGAGGGGGCGCCGCTGCGGCGCTGGGCGGCCGGACGGGGCCCCCTCGACCGCGTCGACCCCGCCTTCTGGCAGCTGGGCCGTGCCATTGCCGACGCCTTCGACGACTACGCCCTCTACCGGTCCGGGATGCTGCACGCCTGGGAGGAGGGGCATGCCGTCGACGGCCGCGGGCGTCCTCTGACGGAAGACCGGCGCTGGCAGCCCCTGCTCTACGGCCGCCTGCGGCGGGCGCTGCCGCGGGAACCCCACGGGCTGCGGGTGGAACGGCTGATCGAACGGCTTCGCCGCGGCGGGTCACTGCCGGGGCTGCCGCAGGCGCCGCTGCGCCTGTTCGGGGTGAGCAGCCTGGCGCCGCTGCAGGTGCGGCTGCTGCAGGCCCTCAGCGGCCGCATGGCGGTGGATGTGTACCTGCTCACCCCCTGCCGCGATCTCTGGACCCGCTGCGCCGAGCGGCGCCGCCGGCTGCGGGACGCGGTGGCGCTGCAGCAGCCCCTCGACGGCGACTGGCTGGTGGAGGCCCATGGTCTCGAGGCCCGCTTCGGCCGGCTCGGAGCGGAGTTCCAGCAGCTGCTCGAAGGCACCGGCGAGGCCCAGCTGGGTGCCGTGGCGGAGAAGGATCTCTTCTTCGCCCCCGCCGGCCGGTGGCGGCGGACCGGGGCGCCCGCCCTGCCACCGCTGCTGGCCCAGCTGCAGGAGGAGCTGGCCGACCCCGCGGCGGCACCCCCGCTCGCACGGGATCCGGCGGACACGTCCCTGGAGTTCCACCCCTGTCCGGGCAGGTTGCGGCAGGTGCAGATCG
>CAZVPB010000209.1:0-3620 GCA_964628165.1 uncultured Cyanobium sp. | reverse complement strand
CCTCCATGCTGCGGGCATCGAGGCAGAGCACCTTGCGCAGCTGGGCGTAGTTGGCCGCGAGGCCGTCGCGCCCCTCCTGACGGGCGCCGTACTCGGCCCGCTGCAGGACGTGGTGGAGATGGGTGAGCAGGTAGGTGCTGATCACCGCCGACACCAGCACATCGCTTCGCTCTGCCGCCCGGCCGCGGGCCGCGGCGGTGCGGGGCCGGCTGCGGGGGCTCCGGTCGGAGGAGGGCGCCTTCGGCGCTGCGGATCGGGCCATGGCGGCGGTCACGTGGTGCAGATCGTTGGCACAAGCATACTTCTGGATACTACCCTTGCGGCACTCTGTACACTTTTTCCTACCCGGTCGGATCCCTGCGGCAGTGGCTACCCGGCAAACCTCCTCCAGCGGGCGCCCCAAGTCACCGCGGGTTCAGGTGGTGCTGCCGGAAGCCCTGTGCGCGCGGCTCACCGCCCTTGCCGAGGCCGAGTCCCGCACCGTCAGCAACATGGCCAAGGTGCTCATTCAGCAGGGGGTGGAGCGTCTCGAGCGCCAGCGCAGCCGTTCCATCGACGACGGAGTGCCTCCTACCGACCGCTTCCGCGAAGAGCTGGAACGACAGGAGAGTGCCGGCCCCCGCCGCCTGCGGGGGGCGCCACGTCGCCTGCGGTTGCGTCACTGACGTCCCGCCGGCCCCGTCGTGTCGTCCCTGCAGGGAATGGCGCAGACCCCGAGAACGGCCGCCCGACGGGCTCCCGTCACCTCGGGGACGGAGCCGGGATGACCCCGCTGCTGCCACCAGGCCAGGAGCGCGAAGGCAAGAGCCTCCCTCTGCTGATCGGCGATCCCCAGCTCCGCCAGCGGCCGGACCCGGATGCCGCGGCAACGCCGCCTCAGTTCCGCCATCAGGAAGCGGTTGCGGGTCCCGCCGCCGGCCACCAGCAGCTCCACCGGACGGGGTTGGCGCTGCAGATCCTGGGCAATGGCCGCGGCGCTGAAGGCGGTGAGGGTGGCCAGCACATCGGCCTCGTCCGTCTCCGGGCGCCGGGCGCGGAGGTCGTCGATCCGCCGGTCCAGATCCGCTGCCCCGAATTGTTCCCTCCCCGTGGACTTCGGGGCCGGCGCACTGAAGTAGGGCTCCCTCAGCCAGGCGGCGATCCGCTCCTCCTCCACCCGGCCGCGGGCGGCCCAGGCCCCCGCCGCGTCAAAGCTGAGCCGGCCTCCGCTGAAGCGATGCACGGCGAGATCGAGGAGGGTGTTGGCCGGACCGCAATCCCAGCCCGAGATCGGGCGGGTCCGCTCTGGTCCACCGGCGGGGGGAAGCAGGGTGAGATTGGCGATTCCGCCGAGGTTGAGCAGGGCCCGCCATCCCCCCGTCGGACCGACCAGGGCGGCGTCCGCGGCGGGGACCAGCGGCGCGCCCTCCCCGCCGAGGGCCAGGTCGGCGGCGCGGAAGTCGTACACCACCCGCCGGCCCGTCAGTTGCGCCAGCAGCGGCCCCTGCAGCAGCTGCCAGCTGGCACCGCGGCGGGCGTCCGCGGGGGGCCGGTGCCAGATCGTCTGGCCGTGGCATCCCACCAGCTCCGCCTGTCCGGCGGGGTCGCAGGCGTCGACCGCCGCCGCCTGGGCCTCCGTGACCGCTTCTGCCAGGTCGAGAAACTCCCCGGCGGGCATCGGATTCCCCTGCCCCGCCGCGAGAAGTCGCTCCCGCAGCGGAGCGGGATAGGGATGGGAGGCGCTCGCGAGGATCTTCCAGCGCGGCCGTCGGGATCTGCCCCCGAAGCGGACCAGCACGGCGTCGATCCCGTCGACGCTGGTGCCGCTCATCAGGCCCACCACCTTCATCGGCTCAGCGGGAGGGGAGGGCCTCCAGGGCCTCGCTGCTGCCCATCACGACGAGCAGTTCCCCGTCGTTGAGCACGTGGGAGGCGGGTGGATTCACGGTCAGCTGGTTCTGCGGTCCCGCCGCCAGCACGCTGACGTTGTAGTTCTTGCGCAGGTTCAGATCCCGCAGGGAGCGTCCGATGAAGGGGGAGGGAACCTTGATCTCCTCGATGCTGTTGCGGTCGTCGAGCCGCAGCCGCTCCAGCAGGTTCGGCCGCACCAGCTCCTGCCCCAGCCTGGCGCCCTGCATCTTGGAGGGGAACACCACCCGGTCCGCCCCCACCCGCATGAGCATCTTCTCGTGAAGATCGCTGGTGGCCCGGGCGATCACCTGGCTGACCCGGCTGCCTTCGCCGTCCTTCACGATGAGGGTGGCGGTGATGCTGGCCTCGATCGGTTCGCTGATCGCCACCACCACGGTCCCCACGTCGAGGGCGCCGGCCGCCCGCAGGGCCTCCTCGTCGGTGCAGTCCACCACACGGCCCTCGATCGCCGGATCCACCATGCGGACCGCCTCGATCGCCCGCTGGCTGGAATCGATCGCCAGCACCTCCGCGTCGTTGCGGATCAGCTCGCGGCAGACGGCGCTTCCGAAGCGGCCCACGCCGATCACCGCGTAGCTGTTGGCCAGCTCGTCGCGCCCGCCCTGCCAGTGCCACCAGGAATGCATCGAAAGCTCGCGGAGAGAAGAGGCGGTGCGGTCAGATGTAGAGCTCCTCCACCGGGTAGCCGATCCTGGCGCGGGACCGGCTGCCGTAGATGGCGCTGAGCAGCAGGAGAATCCCGATTCTGCCCACGAACATTCCCACCATCAGCACCAGCTGTCCCCAGTGGCCCAACTGGGCGGTCACCCCCAGGTCGAGGCCCACCGTGCCGAAGGCGGAGATGCACGTGAAGAGATTCTCGAGGAAGCTGAAGCTCCGATCCTCTCCCACCGCCGCGGTCTCCCCCAGGCTGAGCAACATCGCCATGCCGAGCACGAAGAGGGCCGAGGCCAGGGCCACCGCCACCGCCCGCAGCACCAGCTTGTCGGAGATCTTGCGGTTCCTCACCACCACGTCCGGCTCCCCCCGCAGGGTGGAGCGGGTGGCGGCCACGAGGGCGGCGAAGGTGGTGGTCTTGATGCCGCCGCCGCTGCTGCCAGGGCTGGCACCGATGAACATCAGCGTCATCATCAGCAGCAGGGCCGAGTCGGAGAAGGTGGACACGGTGAGCGGCACCGTGTTGAACCCTGCGGTGCGGGTGGTGATGGACTGGAAGAGGGTGACCTGAATCCGTTCCAGCCAGTTCAGTTCCCGGAGCAGCTGTTCCGAGGCGAACTGCTCGGTGAACAACAGGCCGACGGCCCCCACCACGATCAGCAGGAGCGTGCTGCGGATCACCAGGCGGGTATGCAGGCTGAGGCGGGCGATGCGTTCCAGCCGGAAGCGATTCACCCAGATGTCGTTCGCCACACGCCAGCCGATTCCTCCGGTGACGATGAGGCAACCGATCACCGCGTTCACCACCACATTCCCCCGGTAGTTGCAGAGGCTGTCCTGCCAGAGGCCGAAGCCGGCGTTGTTGTAGGCGCTGATGCAGTGGAAGAGGGCAGCCCAGAGCCGTTCTCCCGGATTCTTGATGTCGGTGAAGCCGAAGCCGTAGAGAAGGACGGTGCCGAGACCGATCAGGGCCGCCGCGACGATGATGATCTTGTGAAAGGTGGGGCCGATGCCTCCCACGCCGAACTCATCGAGGGAGCGACCCTTGTCGA
>CAZVPB010000208.1:0-3625 GCA_964628165.1 uncultured Cyanobium sp. | reverse complement strand
TCGGTGATCGTGCTGGGCTTGAGCTGGAAGCGGGCCACCACCTCACCGGCGCCGGGCTCCCCCTCCGCCCGCTCGATCGTGCCGGCGAAGGGGCGGATCGTGATCACGTCACCGCTGTTCAGCGCCGACACGTCGCATTCGATCGGCAGGGCGCCGGAGTCCTCGGCGGTGTTGAAGAAGATCGGCGCGATCTTGCCCCCGAGGATCACCCCGCCGGCCCGCTTGTTGGGCACGTGCGGGATGTCATGGCCGATGTGCCACAGCACCGAGTTGATCGCCGACTTGCGGGAGCTGCCGGTGCCCACCACGTCGCCCACGTAGGCGAGGGGATGCCCCTTCCGCTTGAGCGTCTCGATCTGCTCGAGCCCCTCCGGCATCCGGGTCTCCAGCATCGCCTGGGCGTGCAGGGGAATGTCGGGCCGGGTGGTGGCGTGGGTGGCCGGCGAGAGGTCGTCGGTGTTCGTCTCCCCCTCCACCTTGAACACCGTGACGGTGATGGCCTCCGCGAGCGGAGGCTTGGAGGTGAACCATTCGGCGGCGGCCCAGCTGTCCACCACCTGCCTGGCGTAGCCGTTCGACTCCGCCAGGTCGAGCACGTCGTGATACGCGTCGTAGACGAGCAGGGTGCGGCTCAGGGCCCGGGCGGCCTCGGCGGCCACGGTCTGTTCCCCGCTGCCCAGCAGCTCGATCAGGGCGGCCACGTTGTAGCCGCCGATCATCGTTCCCAGCAGCCGCGTGGCCTCCACGGGGCTCACCAGCGGACTGGTCGTGCCGCCCTTCGCCACGGCGCTCAGCCAGCTCGCCTTGAGGTAGGCGGCCTCATCCACCCCCGGCGGCACCCGCTCGCTCAGCAGATCGAGCAGGAAGGTCTCCTCGCCGGCGGGGGGATGTTCGAGGAGGTGCGTCAGGGCCTCCACCTCCGGCGCCGAGAGGGGCAGCGGCGGCACGCCGAGGGCCTCCCGTTCCGCTGCGGCGCGGCGGTAGGCGCCGAGGAAGGTGGCGGGGTCGAGGGAGCGGTCGGAGGACGCTGGACTCTCGCTGGCGGGCATCGGGGCGGATCGGCCGGAACGTTCCGGGGCGCAGGGTCGTGACTCCATATTGTTGGGTTCCAACGGCCGTCGACTTGGTGGCGAAGGCTGCAGACCGGCCCCTAGGGTTGAGACCGACCCGCCGTTTCCACCGCTGCCTGCCGCGATGATCCCCACCTCCGACCTGCATGTGGTGGAAGCACGGCCGCTGGTGCCGCCGGCGGTGCTGCACCGGGAACTGCCGATCAGCGAGCGGGCCTCCCGCACCGTGCAGCAGGCGCGGGAACGGATCAAGGCGATCCTCCATGCCGGCGACCACCGCCAGCTGGTGATCGTGGGTCCCTGCTCCGTCCATGACGTGGACGCGGCCCGGGAGTATGCCGACGCCCTGGTGGAGGCCCAGCGGCGCCATCGCCACGAGCTGGAGGTGGTGATGCGGGTCTACTTCGAGAAGCCCCGCACCACCGTCGGCTGGAAGGGGATGATCAACGACCCCCACCTCGACGGCAGCTACGACATCAATACCGGCCTGCGCCGGGCGAGGGCGCTGCTGCTGTACCTGGCGGAGCAGGAACTGCCGGCCGCCACGGAACTCCTCGATCCGGTGGTGCCCCAGTACATCGCCGACCTGATCAGCTGGACGGCGATCGGGGCCCGCACCACCGAGAGCCAGACCCACCGGGAGATGGCCTCAGGCCTGTCGATGCCGATCGGGTTCAAGAACGGAACCGACGGCAGCCCGATGACCGCCATCAACGCCATGGAGGCCGCCGCCCGGCCCCACCATTTCCTGGGCATCGACCGCGAGGGCCACGCCGCCATCGTGAGCACCACGGGCAATCCGGATGGCCATCTGGTGCTGCGGGGCGGCAAGGGCGGCACCAACTACCACGCCGCCGCGGTGGAGCAGGCCGCCTCGCTGCTGGCCCGCGAAGGCCTGCCGGCCCGGCTGCTGGTCGACTGCAGCCACGGCAACTCCAACAAGGACTACCGCCGTCAGGCCGAGGTGCTCCACCAGGTGGCGGAGCAGGTGAGGGGCGGGTCGGTGCACGTGATGGGGGTGATGCTCGAGAGCCACCTGGTGGCGGGCAGCCAGAAGCTGGGGGACGACCCCTCCACCCTCACCTACGGCCAGAGCATCACCGATGCCTGCATCGACCTCGACACCACCCTCGAGCTGCTCGAGCACCTGGCCGAGTCGGTGAAGGCACTGCGGAGCCGGGAGCCGGTGCCCGCCTGAGCCCGGCCCCCTGCCCGTGCGCTCCTGATGATCATTGGCACTCGCCAAGTGCGAGTGCCAGAATGTTGCTATTCAACGAAATGTTCGATCTGAACACCACCTCGTGGGAGGCTTCTTAGCGTGACCTTCTGATGCTTTCAGGAGGTCATCGCATGGCCTATCTGCTGCAGTTGTGTGGCGTCACCGATCCCCTTCAGCTCTTCTACATCGAACAGAGCAGCGTCCCGGTCCGTGCTGAGGAAGCTCACCAAGGACCTGTCTTCGCCGGTTTCCGGCCCTTCCGGCTCGACGACCTGATGGCCTGGGCCCTCGAGACGGCCCGCGGACGCCAGTGGGACGGCGAGGCGATCCAGCGCACGGTGGTGAATGCCTGGGTGGAGCGGGCCGAGGCGATCCGCCAGTGGCAGCTGCGCCTGCGCCACGAGCCCGCCGACCGGGTCCTGGTGGCGGGCCTCGGCACCCAGGCGGACTGGGAACGGCGCTGCGAGCAGCTGCTCCACGCCTGAGCCCGTCTCAGGCGGCCGACAGGCGGCTCCACAGCACGGCCACCGCCAGCGGAACCGTGAGGTTGTCGATGCCCCCGGTGGCCACCTGCTCCAGCAGCACCGCCACGGCGGTGATCAGCAGCAGGCTGCCCGCCGTCGGTGCGCCGCCCGGCCCCGCCTGCATCACCGCGGCGAGCCCGAAGAGCACCAGCAGGCTCATCACCGCCATCGTCGCCGTCCCGGCCAGGGAGCGGCGCTGGCCCAGCACGGTCCAGCCGGGACTCCTCACGGCCGGACCGACGAGCCCCGCCGCCCCGTCCCCCAGCGCCATCACCAGCACCCCGGCCGTCACCACATCGGGCCGCGCCGGCCACCAGAGGAGCAGCAGCAGGGTGATCGAGGCGCCGTAGGCGATCGTGCCGTAGCTGCGGCGGTCCACGTCCTCGATCGCCGGCAGCAGCTGCATCCGGTGGTTGAGGGCGGCCACCACGGTGACGAGGCCGGCGGCCGGCACCGCCAGGGCCCTCTCGATGCCGCAGGCCCAGGCGATCGGCACCACGAGCCCGGAGCCCACATGCACCACCTTGCGGCTCCATTCCCGCTGCTGCGGCCAGCGGCGGCGCACCGCCAGGGCGAGCAGGGCGAGCGCCGCGAGCCAGCCGCCCACGGCCAGCAGACCCGGCACCTGCCCCAGCCACCAGGAGCCGCCGGGCACGCCCCTCAGGCGGCCTGCTGCATGTTGCTGATCAGCCGCAGCTTCATGATCGCCTTCGCCTCCAGCTGGCGGACCCGCTCCCGCGAGACGTTGATGCGGCGGCCGATCTCGGCGAGGGTGAGGGGCTCGGAGCCCTCCAGGCCGAAGCGCAGCTTGA
>CAZVPB010000207.1:0-3644 GCA_964628165.1 uncultured Cyanobium sp. | reverse complement strand
AGCTGGGTGCCGAGGGCCAGGCACTGCTCCTTGCGGGCGAAGTACATGAGGTTCTCGCCCTCGTTCATTTCCGCCGCGCCGCCGGTGGGGAGCTCGAACGCCTGGGCCTTGGGGCTGGTCCAGGTGATGGCGTATTTCTCCTCGGTCTCGGCCGAATTCAGCAGACCACCCGTGCTGCCGATGTACTTCGGGAGTTGACCGTTCAGGGCCGTCTCTGGCATGGCTGGAGAACCGTTTTCAGGCGGAAGCTAGCACCGTGGTTTGGGGGCTTCCGGGGCGCTCCCGACACTCTTCACACCCGTCAACAAACCGCACGTCCGCCGCTTCAGCCGGTCTGCTCCGCCACCGGAAAGAACACCGTCAGGTTGCTGCCGCCCCGCTCGGTGAGGCGGCCGCCGAGCCGGTGGAAGAGCCTCTGGGTGGCCTGGCGGCTCAGCTGGAGGCTGCCGGTGGTGGGATTCCAGCTCAGCACGGGGCCCACCCTCTCCCCGCCGGGGCCCTCCCGGCTGGCCGCGTCCGTGATCCCGCCGGGCTCGGTGCTGCTGAGCCTCAGCTTCAGCCGCGAACCGGCGGGCCGGAGGCTCAGCCGCACCTCGCTGCCGGAGGGCAGGCCGCGGCTGAAGCGGTCGATCAGCCCACCGAGCATCGTCTCGAGGCGGGTGGGGTCGCTGAGCACCGGCGGCAGGTCGCCGACGATCAGAAGGGTCAGGGTGAGCCCCCGTCGCGCCAGCTGGCGCCGCCAGAGATCCTCCAGCTGGCGCAGCAGCCGGCTGAGGTCGGTTCGGGCCAGCTCGCTGGGGGCCAGCGGCCGTTCGCCCGCCGGTTCCCGCTGCAGTTCGGCCGCCAGGAAGATGAGACCGAAGCGGTCGATCTGCTCGCTGCATTCGCCATCGATCTGCTCGAGCCGCTGGCGCACCACCGGGGGCAGGTCACGCCGGCGGAGCAGCGACCGGATGAGCGTGCGGATCGTGGCCAGGGGAGTCCTCACCTCGTGGGTGAGGGCCTCCAGCAGGGCCAGCTCCCCCTGCACGGCTTCCGGACGGTCCTGGCGTTCGCCCCGCACCAGGGGCTGAAGGGTGACGCTGGCGGCCATCCCCGCCAGCCGCTGGGCCAGCAGCGGCCAGAACCGCAGACCCAGGCCAGGGTCGTTGTGGAGGGGGCCGAGGCCCTGGAGGAGGCTGGAGAGACGCGCAGCCGCCTGGGGATCGTCCTCCCGCAGGCGCCGGCCCAGCAGGTCGAAGGCCTCCGAGAGCACCTCGGCATCGAAACGCACCACCAGCCGGCGCCCGTCGGCGGGGCCATCGAGCGCCAGGGCCACCTGCAGCCGCGGAGTGATCAGCACCAGCAGCGGGTCGAGGCCGTCCTCCTCCCGCAGGGCCAGCCGCCGGAAGCCTCCTTCCCCGCCCTCGCCGCCGCGTTCGCCGGCCGCCCCGGGCAGCAGCGGCGCCCCGGGGGCCAGGAGCTGATCGATCGCCGCCGGGGCCCACACCCATCCCCGCAGGGCCCGCAGCAGGCGCGGGGCATAGAGGGCGGGGAGGGGCGCCGCAAGCCACACACCCCGCAGGTCCGGTCCCGCCTGGAGCAGGTCCTCCTGCAGGGTGGCCAGGGCCGCCCACCACTGGCGCCTCACGCCGTCCTCGTCGCTCCGTCCGGCGGGAACGCCGGCGCCGAGCCGCCGGCGCAGTTCGACCAGGCTCACCACCAGCGACGCGTGCGGCGGGAGCGGCGCCCCACCGAGGCGCAGAGGCCCAGCGCCATGAAGTTCACGAGCAGGGCCGAGCGTCCATAGCTCAGCCACGGCAGCGGAATGCCCGTGATCGGACCGAGGCCGATCGTCATGTTGATGTTCACCGCCACCTGGAACATCAGCATCGCGCCGATGCCCACCACCACCAGCGATTCGTAGTCGCTCCGGGCGCGGCCGGCGATCCGGAGCAGCCGCGCCATCAGCACCACGAACCCCAGCACCACCAGCACCGAACCGACGAAACCGGTCTCCTCCCCCACGGCGCTGAAGATGAAGTCGGTGTGCTGCTCCGGGATGAAGCGCAGGCGGGTGAGCGATCCCTGCATGAGTCCCGTGCCCCAGAGGCCTCCGGAACCGATCCCCACCGTGCTCTGCAGGAGGTGGTAACCCCCTCCGAGGGGATCCTGGGAAGGGTCGAGAAACATGGTGAGCCGCTGGCGCTGGTGTTCCTTGAGCCCGTGCTCCCACAGCCATGGCGTCGCCGCGGCACAGAGGCCCTGCACCGCCGTGGTGACGGCGAGCCCGACCCGCTTCCACGGCAGCGACCGCCAGGCGAGCAGACCCATCAGGGGGATCCACAGCGCCAGCGCCCAGGCGGCCACGCCCGACAGCACCGCGGTCACGATCGGGGAGAGCAGCAGCACCACCCAGGCCAGGGGCATTCCGGCCCAGAAGAGCATCGTGAGCAGGATGGCCCCGAACACCAGCGACGTGCCCAGATCCGGCTGCACGAACACCAGCAGCCAGGGCAGGGCGATCATCGCCGTGGGACGGAGCAGATCGACCGGCCGCTCCACCGGGTAGCGGGAGAGGACCCCCGCCAGAAGAAGGATCGCCGCCAGCTTGGCGAATTCGGAGGGTTGCACGTAGAAGCCCCCCACGTTGATCCAGCTCTGGGCGCCCAGGGCGGAGGTGCCGACCAGCCGCACCGCCACCAGACTCACCAGCATCGCCCCGTAGATCGGCCACTGCAGGCCCTGCAGCCGCTCGAGCCGCAGCCGCGCCAGCAGCAGGGCCAGGCCCATCCCCACCGCGGCGGTGATCCAGTGCTGGTACCAGTCGGCATACCCCGCCTGGCGCTGGGTGCTGGCGATCAGCACCCCCGCCAGGAGGGTGAGGGCGAGGGGGATCCCCCAGAGCACCAGATCCACATCTCTGAAGGGCCGCCGCCTCGAGGCGAGCCCGCGCGGGCCGCTGCGCCAGAGGCTCACGGCCATCGGCTCAAACCGCAGCCCGCTTCAGGTCGATGGTCTCGACAAGGGTGTCCGCCAGCCGCTGGAAGGCCGTGGCCGTGGCCGACTCCGGTGCGCCCAGCACCACCGGCCGGCCGCTGTCGCCACCCTCCAGCACCGGCATCTCGAGCGGCAGCTGGGCCAGCAGGGGAACACCGGCCTCGTCGGCGAGGCGCCGGCCGCCGCCGCTGCCGAAGATCGCGTAGCTCCGCTCCGGCGCGTCGGGCGGAATGAAGGCCGACATGTTCTCCACCACGCCGAGCACCGGCACCCCCAGCTGCAGGAACATGGCCAGGCCGCGGCGGGCGTCCTGAAGGGACACCTGCTGGGGGGTGGTCACGATCACCACGCCCGCCATCGGCACCGCCTGGGCCAGGGTGAGCTGGGCGTCGCCGGTGCCGGGCGGGAGGTCCACCACCAGCACGTCCCGCTCGCCCCAGGCCACCTGATAGAGGAACTGACGGATGATGCCGTTGAGCATCGGACCCCGCCAGATCACGGGCTGGTTCTCGTCCACCAGCAGCCCCATCGACACCATGGCGATGCCGCAGGTCTCGAGCGGCACGAGGATCTGGTCCTGGCCGCTGCCGCGCACCTCCGGGGTGCGGTCGGCCACCCCGAGCATGGTGGGGGCGTTGGGGCCGTAGATGTCGGCGTCGAGCAGG
>CAZVPB010000206.1:0-3647 GCA_964628165.1 uncultured Cyanobium sp. | reverse complement strand
CCCGTGCCCTCGGTCGCCATCGCCCCGCTTCCGACATCGATCTCACCCTGATCGGCCCTGCCATCAGCGCCGCCACCCTGGCCCGCATCGATGCCGATCCCGATGACCTGCTGGCTCCCATCGAGCGTGCCGGCGTGGAGCTGTATCGGCAGCCAAAGAAAAAGCGGACCCGTCCAGGACCCGCTCGATGACCGGGCCCACTCTATGAAGTTCTGTAACGGCACTGCGAGCCGTGCTCCCGGCCGGCTCCAAGCGCCAGAGTTGGGGCTCCGTGCCCACTCCCTGCCGATGCCGCTCATCCCCCGCTGGCGCTACATGACGGAGGAGGCCAAGGCCCTCACCCAGCGCACCGCCGTCTCCGCCCTGGTGGTGCTGGTGGTGCTGTTGGTCTTCCGAGGGCTGCTGCCCTGGGTGCTCGCCGCCATTGCCGCCTGGTGGATCTGGAAGGCGGTAAGCCGATAAGGGGGGCACGGCTGCCCCCCCCCGCACGTCATCTCGGCCGGGGTGAGCTCTGGCTGTGGCACGGCGCCCGCAATGGCTCGAGGAGGATGGTGAAACCCGGAGCGCATCAGCAGCCAGCGTCCGTGGAGAAAACATCCCCTGAATCGTGAATACAGACAGAAACGGTCCCAATCACCTAGGATGATGATTCTTCAGGCCAAAAGGGCATGAACATGAAACCCAACGGCCTCATCAAAACAATCAAGGCGAGCGGTCTTGTGGCTGCCGGTATTGCTCTCCTTTCGAGTGGGGCTCAGGCGCAGCAGCAGAAGGAGTTGACGGCAAAGGAGGCCCTGGCGATCGCCACCGATGCCTACATCTATGGCTATTCGCTGGTGACCAGCGACGTCACCCGATTGCAGATGTCGAATGTGCCAGCGGTGGAGGCTCTGAATGCGCCGCTGAACCAGTTCATCAACGTCAAGCGGTATCCCCCCGCCGACTATCGGGGCGTTTCCGCACCGAACGCCGACACGCTGTACTCACTGGCCTGGCTGGATCTTGCCGAACCCCAGGTCTTCAGCCACCCGGATATGGGAAAGCGCTACTTCCTCTTCCCGATGGTGGATCTGTGGATGACCATCTTCAACAGCCCCGGCAGCCGCACCACCGGGCAGAAGGCCGGCGACTATCTGCTCACGGGCCCTGGCTGGAAGGGCACGGTTCCCGACGGGATGACCCACATCAAATCAGCCACGCGGTACATGGTGATCCTCGGCCGTACCTATGCCGATGGCACGGAGGCCGACTACAAGGCAGTGAATGAACTGCAGTCACAATACAGAATCACTCCTCTCGCCTCCTGGGGCCAGCCCTACACGCCGGTGGCGCCACCGGTGGACAGGAACCCGGGAATCTCCATGACCGACAAGCCCCAGGAGGTGATCCTGGCGATGGGCACGGAGGGCTATTTCAACTGGATGAGCAAGCGCATGTGCGAGGCGGCGCCGGCCTATCCAGCCGATGCCCCCATGCTGGCGAAGATGGCCGAGATCGGTCTGGTGCCCTGCAAACCGTTCGAACTGGGGAAACTCGATCCAGCCATCCAGACAGCGTTGAAAGATCTACCCACCACGGCACTGAAGAAGATCGAAGCGAACCAGTCCAGTCTTGGCAACGAGATCAATGGTTGGCTCATCACCAAGGGACTCGGCGTCTATGGCACCAACTACCTGAAGCGTGCGGTGGTGGCGGCCTTCGGCTGGCCGGCCAACCTTCAGGCCGATGCCGTCTATCCCTACACGAAGGTGGATGGGAAGGGCGAAACACTCAGCGGTGCCCACAACTACACCCTGACCTTCGCCAAGGGGGAAACGCCACCCGTGAACGGCTTCTGGTCGATCACGATGTACATGATTGATCAGGGCTGGTGGTTTGTGCCCAACCCGCTCAACAAATTCACCGTGAGCATGCGCGACAAACCAACCTTCAACCCAGATGGCTCTCTGACCCTTTATTTCCAGAACCAATCGCCGGGAAAAGAAAAGGAAGCCAACTGGTTACCGGCGCCCAAGGGTGAGTTCATCCCGATGTTGAGGATGTACTGGCCGAAGGACTCTTCGCCCTCCATCATCAATGGTTCCTGGACTCCTCCCCCGGTGATCCGGGTGAATTGAACCCAACCGCGTTCAGGCCTGCCGCAGCTTTGGCCCGTTCAGCCGATCACGAGGCGGCGAACGGGCCGGGCCCCATCTGCTGGGTGATCGCCCAGTTGGTGGCGGCCTTCTGGGTCTGCCAGGCCTGCAGCAGCTGCTTGGCGATGGCGCGCAGGGCTTCCGGATCGGCCGTGGCATCGATGGCGCGGCTGAAGCGCTCGATCTCGAAGCGCTGGCTGACACTCAGTTCGAAGGACTTGCCCATGGATCGTGCGGCCGAGGGATGGCGGAACGGTATCGGGCAGATACCGAACGGGCGTAGCAAGGACTACCCGGGGAGCGCCCATGTCAGTGTTTCGTGTTGTTAAGGGGCTCGCGTTGATCAGGGACGCCGAACAGACTCATCAGGAATCCCGTTCACGACATGCGTCTGAGCTGGCCTGAGCATCTGCAGACAGCCCGCATGCTCGAACTGAGCGGCGACGATCAGCGCGGCACCGCCCTGGCCCTCATGGGGGTCGCCCTGCTGCTCCTGGCCCAGGATCTGCTGGCCCACGAACTCGGCGACGAGACGACCAAGCCCTGAACAGGCGACCCTGAGGGAGCTCGTTTGCGCTTCCTGCCATGGCCACCGCCCTGATCACCGGCGCCAACCGCGGCATCGGCCTGGAGTACTGCCGCCAGCTGCAGGCCCGCGGCGAAACGGTGGTGGCGGTCTGCCGCACCGCCTCCGCCGAGCTGGAGGCCCTCGGCGTGCGCATCGAAGCGGGCGTGGACGTGACCAGCGACGACGCGATCGAACGGCTGGTGGAGGCCCTTGATGGCCTGCCGCTCGATCTGCTCATCCACAACGCCGGCATCCTCGAGCGCACCACCCTCGACGATCTCGACCCGGACAGCATCCGGCGGCAGTTCGAGGTGAATGCCCTCGCGCCCCTGCGGCTCACCGCGGCGCTGCTGCCCCAGCTCTCCGCCGGATCGCGCCTGGTGCTCATGACCAGCCGCATGGGCTCGATCGGCGACAACAGCTCAGGCAACTCCTACGGCTACCGCATGTCGAAGGTGGCCCTCTGCATGGCCGGCAAGTCGCTGGCGATCGACCTCAAGCCCCGCGGCATCGCCGTGGCGATCCTCCATCCCGGCCTGGTGAGCACCGCCATGACCGGCTTCACCTCCGTGGGCATCACCCCCGGGCAGGCGGTGCAGGGCCTGCTGGCCCGCATCGACGGCCTCACCCTGGAGAATTCCGGCACCTTCTGGCACGCCAACGGCGAGGTGCTGCCCTGGTGAACACCGCCGATGGATGACACCAGCCTGCTGATCGACCTGCACCGGCAGAACCAGCGCCAGGGACCCGGCGGCGATGCCGAGACGGAGCGGGCCCTCGATCTGGCCGGCGTGGACCGGACGGCGCCGCTGGAGTTGGCGGACATCGGCTGCGGCACCGGCGCCTCCACCCTGCTGCTGGCGCGGCTGCTGCATGCCCGCATCACGGCGGTGGACCTGTTCCCGGACTTTCTCGACGTGCTGGAGAAGCGGGCCCGGGAGATG
>CAZVPB010000205.1:0-3661 GCA_964628165.1 uncultured Cyanobium sp. | reverse complement strand
ACAGGCCCAGTCCGCCCTGCGGGCTCAGATCTCCCTCTGGTACCCCAACATCAACTTCAACGCCTCGGGCTTCCCCAGCTACACCGTCGGGGAGGCCGGCGGATCGCGAGGCACCAGCGTCTTCTCTGAGCAGCAGGTCCCGACCACCACGACGGTGCCCACCCTCGCCGGACCCCTGCCGGTGCTCACCGGTTTCGAGACCCAGCGCACCGAGGTGCCGATCCGCTCCACCAAGACGAGCATCTGGCGGATGCAGGCGGCGCTGGAGACCACCTGGAACCTGATCGATCCCACCCGCACCCCGCAGATCGCCGCCGCCCGCGACGCCCTCGAGCAGGCCAAGAACCAGTACCTGATCGGCCTGCGGGACCTGCGGCTGCAGGCGAATCAGTTCTATTTCGATCTGCAGTCGAGCGACGAGCAGGTGCGCATCGGTCAGGAGTCGGTGCGGGCTTCCCTGGTCAGCCTGCGGGATGCCAGGGCCCGGTTCCAGGCGGGGGTGGCCACCCGCCTGGAGGTGCTGGAGGCCGAGACCCAGCTCGCCCGCGACCAGCAGCTGCTGACCACTGCCCTGGCCAACCAGGCCACCGCCCGCAGGAGCCTGGCCGCCCTGCTCGACCTGCCCCAGGACGTCACCCCCACCGCCAAGGACCCCTCCCGGGTGATCGGCACCTGGATTCCCTCGCTGCAGGAGAGCATCGTGGCGGCCTACGCCTTCCGCGAGGAGCTCGACCAGATCCTCCTCGACATCTCCATCGCCAACAGCACCGCCAACGCCGAGCTCGGCCAGGCCCAGCCCTTCGTCCGGATCTTCCACAGCTTCGGGTTCGGCCGCAGTTACGGCTATGCCAACGCGGTGGATGCGCCGGTGCCCGACGAGACCCGCTGGAACATCGACAACAGCATCGGTCTCGGCGTCTCCTGGAACCTCTTCGACGGGGGCCGGGCCCGCGCCCGCTACCGCCAGCAGAAGCAGGCGGCCGAGGAGAGCCGCTACCGCTTCGCCGCCGAGCGGGACAGCATCCGCCGGGAGGTCGAGACGAGTTTCTACGA
Source organism: uncultured Cyanobium sp. (assembly GCA_964628165.1). Lineage (GTDB taxonomy): Bacteria > Cyanobacteriota > Cyanobacteriia > PCC-6307 > Cyanobiaceae > Cyanobium. The sequence goes on along the minus strand of CAZVPB010000205.1, from coordinate 2,608 downwards.
ACTCGAGAAGAATCTGCGCAACATCACCACCACCTCCCGGGAGGTTCTCTCCACCCGGGAGTCCCTGCGTCTGGCCAGGCTGCGCTTCCAGGCCGGCGTCACCACCCAGCGGGAGGTGGTGGACACCCAGCGCGACCTCACCCAGGCGGAGGTTCGCTACGCCAACGCCATCACCGACTACAACCGTGCCCTGGCGGAGCTGCGCCGGCGCACCGGGCTCGACCAGATCGCCCTCTGCGCCCGGCCCGATCTGCCGGCCGCCAAGCCCTTGGTGGAGGCCGCCTCCGACGTGCCGGTGGAGCCCCAGCCGCTCCAGGCCCCCTGTCCCGCCGCCGGGTCCGACTCCTCCGCCGGCACCTAGCCGATCCTCCCCCTCGTCTTGCGTTCCGCCCCCCAGCCGTCCCTCTCCCTCCCCGCCACCCTGCGGCTGGGGTTGTTCCAGGGCTGTCTCGGCTGTCTGGCGGTGATCTTCGCCGGCCTTCTCAACCGGGTCATGATCAGTGAACTGGCCTTTCCCGGCCTGCTGGTGGGAGGCGCCCTCGCCTTCGAACAGTTCGTCGCGCCCACCCGGGTGCTGTTCGGACAGATCTCCGACAGCCATCCGCTCGGCCGTCGGCACCGCGTGCCCTACGTGCTCCTGGGCACCGCCGGGTTCTGTCTCCTGGCGGTGCTCTCGGTTCCCCTCATCTTCCAGGTGGCCCGCTTCCTCGCCGGGGGCGCCCAACCCCAGCTGGCCTTCGGCATCGCGGCGCTGTGCGGGCTCTTCGCCCTCTACGGCCTGGCGGTCTCCCTCGCCAGCACCCCCTACCTGGCCCTGGTGATCGACCGCACCACCGAGCGGGAACGGCCCAGGGCCGTCGGCATCATCTGGTGCCTGCTCACGGTGGGCATCGTCGTGGGGGCGGTGCTGATCAGCCTCAGCCTCCGCTCGCTCGACGGCATCCGTGACCCGGCCGTCCTCGAACCCGTCCTCCTCGGCTTCATGGCCAGGGTGGCGGTGGCGGTGATGCTGCTCACCGTGATCGCCACATGGGGCATGGAGCCGCCCTCCCTTGAGGGCCGCTCCGCCGTCTCGACCGGCCATCAGGAGGAGGCCGTCACCCTGCGGCAGTCATGGCGCCTGATCACCTCGAGCCGACAGGTGCTCATCTTCTTCTCCTTCCTGATCCTGTTCACTCTGGGGCTCTTCCTTCAGGATCCGATCCTCGAGAGCTACGGAGCCCAGGTGTTCGGCATGCCCATCGCCGCCACGGCCCAGCTCAACGCCTTCTGGGGCGTCGGAACCCTGCTGGGCCTGCTGTTCGCCGGTCTGTGGCTGGTGCCGCGCCTCGGCAAGATGGAGACCGCCCGTCTGGGCTGCCGCCTCATCGTGGCGAGTCTTCTGGCTCTGCTGCTCTGCGGGTTCACCGCCAGCGTGCCCCTGCTCCAGATGGTGATGTTCCTCTTCGGCCTGGCGGCGGGCATCGGCACCAACAGCGCCCTCTGCCTCATGCTCGACCTCACCCTGCCCGAGGCGGCGGGAACGTTCGTGGGGGTATGGGGCCTCGCCCAGGCTCTCTCCCGGGCCCTCGGCAAGGTGATCGGTGGAGGCCTCTTCGATCTCGGTCGTGCTCTGCCCTTCGGCAGCGGCCCCTTCTTCCCCTTCGCCGTGGTCCTGCTGGTGGAGTCCCTGGTGGCCCTGGCTGCCCTGTTCATGCTGGCCAGGGTGAACGTGCGACAGTTCCGGGAGGACACGGGGAGGAGTCTGGCCAGGGTGCTCACCATGGAACTCGGATGAGCCTGGTCGGCTTCCCCGCCGCCCCTTCGCTCCAGCCCGGCCTGGAGTTGCTGCTGGACCGTGTCGCCGCCCGCCAGAGGGAGGATTTCGGCCGGGTGCCCTCGAGCACCAAGTCCGACGGCACCCTCATCACCGAGTGCGACCGCTGGAGCGACGAGATGCTCGTCGAAGGTCTCGCGGAGCTCTTTCCCAGCGAGGGCGTGCTCAGCGAGGAGGGAAACCGCAGGGTCCCCTCCTCGTCCGCCTACTGGGTGGTGGACCCCCTCGACGGGACCACCAATTTCGCCGCCGGCATCCCGTTCTGGTCGATCTCCCTGGCCCGTTTCGAGGGGGGTGTGCCGGTGCTGGCGGTGCTCGATGTGCCTCCCCTGCGGCAGCGCATCGTGGCGGTGCGCGGCAAGGGGGTCTGGCGCAACGCCAAGCCGGTGGCTCCGCCCTCCCGGCGCCACCGTTCCTCCGAGTGCGCGTCCCTCTGCAGCCGCTCGATCGGGGTGCTGCAGAAGCTGCCGCAGCGCCGTTTCCCCGGCAAGATCCGCCTGCTCGGGGTGGCCAGCCTCAACCTCGTGAGCGTGGGGATGGGGCAGACGGTGGCCGCGATCGAGGCCACACCCAAGATCTGGGACCTGGCGGCCGCCTGGCTGGTGCTGCTGGAACTCCACTGCCCCCTGCGCTGGCTGGCCCGATCACCGCAGGACATCGCGCCGGGCACCGACCTTTCCGCCACCGACTTCCCGGTGCTGGTGGCCGACTCCACCGAGAGCCTCGAGAGGTTCCAACCGTGGGCGGAAGCGCTGGTGGGTGGTGGCGTGTCTGAGGGGTGAGGGTCTGAGA
>CAZVPB010000204.1:0-3695 GCA_964628165.1 uncultured Cyanobium sp. | reverse complement strand
GCCATGGGGGGTGAGATCGACGCGATCGGACCGGTCTCCGAGCCGGACCACTGGGCGGAGGCGGCAGAGGAGGCCCCGGACTCCGCCGCCGCCGTCTGGCATGGACGCCGCCTCCTCCTGGCCGGGGCCATGGCCGCGGCAGGGTTCGTCCGCCACCCCCATGAGTGGTGGCACTTCAGCTGGGGCGACCAGCTCTGGGCCTGGCACAGCGGTGCCGCCCTGGCCCGCTACGGCCGGGTCTGCGACTGAATCCCGAGGCTCGTCGCGATCGAGCTGGCCTCCTCCGCACTCATGTGCCCCTGCGTGACGCAGCGCTCGAGGCTGGCGCGGGTCATGGAGGCCTGCAGCACCCGCAGCCGGGCCTGCACCGGTTCGGGCTGATCCGCCCAGGGACGCATGTGGCTGTGGTACGCGTTCGTGATCGCCGCGGCGCTGCAGGTGCCCCGGTCGGGGTCGTACACGACCTTCGGCGCGGCCGGTGGAGAGGGCCGGAACGGCTGGGCCCGCAGTGGTGGTCCGAAGGCGAGGCCGAGTCCGATGGCCAACCCCAGCAGAGGCAGCACGTGGCGTCGGGTCGTGGCGGTCATCGTCGTTGGAGCAGGCGTGCCAGCCGTTCCGGGTCGCAACGGTGGACATAGTCCCCGAAGCTTCGGCGTCCCCCTTCATCCCGCCAGGCGCTGAGGACGGGTTCGAGGGTGGCCTCCAGCTCGTCGAGGGGCAGGCGCTCGAGGAAGGGGCGGGCCAGCCGGGTGAGATCGGGGCTGCCACCCAGCCACAGCTGGTACTGACCGACGCCACTGCCCACCAGGCCGATCTCGGCCATGTAGGGACGGGCACAGCCGTTCGGACAGCCGGTCATCCTCACCAGCACGGGGCGTTCGATGCCCAGGCCGGCCAGCAGGCCGTCGAGCCGCTCCAGCACCTCGGGCAGGATCCGCTCCGATTCGGTGATGGCCAGTCCGCAGGTGGGCAGGGCGGGGCAGGCGATGGCGTGGCGGGCCAGGGGAGGCGGCGCCTCGGGCGCCTCGAATCCGATGGCGGTGAGGGCCTGGCGCACCGCGGTGCGCTGGCTGGTGCCGATGTTGCAGAGCAGCAGATCCTGGTTGGGAGTGAGACGCACCTCCAGCTGGTAGGTCTCCACCAGGCGCCGCAGACCCTTCTTCATGTCCCCTTCGATCCGGCCGCAGAGGAGGGGAAGCCCGACGAACCAGAGGCCCGGTTCCTGCCGGTGCCAGCCCAGGTAGTCGGTGAGGCGTGGTTTCTCCTCCCGCCGCAGGGGCCTGATCGGATGGGTGAAGTAGCGGCGGAGTTCCTCCCGGAACCAGGCGATGCCGTGGTCGTGGATGAGGTACTTCATCCGGGCGTGCCGGCGCTGGCGCCGGTCGCCGTGGTCGCGCTGCAGGGCGGCGATGGCCTGCACCAGATCGAGCACGTGGTCCGCCTCCACGTAGCCGAGCGGGTCCGCCGTGCGGGCGAAGGTCTCCTCCTTGTTGTGGGTCCGTCCCATTCCGCCGCCCACGTAGACGTTGCAGCCGCGGGGACGTCCGGAGGGATCGCAGAACAGCACCAGGCCGATGTCCTGGGTGAGCAGATCCACCGAGTTGTCGCCCGGCACCGTCACTGCCACCTTGAACTTCCGGGGCAGGTAGGTGGACCCGTAGAGAGGCTCCTGCTCATCGCCGCTGAACAGCTTCCCTTCCGCCTGCCGGTCCCGGGCCCGGCGCACGGCGGTGGAGGGGCGGATCCGGTAGGCGAGGTCACCGTCCACCCAGAGATCGAGGTAGGACCCCTCCGCCGCCTGGGGGGCGAGGAGGTCGGCGATCTGATCGGCCAGGCGTCTCGCCGCCGGGTAACCGTCCCGCCCGTAGGGAGCGGCCGGCGCCATCACGTTCCGGTTGACGTCGCCGCAGGCGGAGAGGGTGGACCCCATCGAGCGCACGATCGTGCCGATGACCTCCTTGAGGTCGGCCTTGGCGATGCCGTGCATCTGGAAGGCCTGGCGGGTGGTGATCCGCAGGGTGCCGTTGCCGAGCCGGTCGGCGAGTTCGTCGAGGGCGAGGTACAGGGGAACCGGGATGCGGCCGGCGGGACTGCGCAGCCGCAGCATCATCTGCCAGTGCCGCTGTTCCCCCTTGCGGCGCTGGTCGCGGTCGTCCTGCTGGTAGCTGCCGTGGAACTTGAGGATCTGGACGGCCCCCTCGCTGAAATGGGGCAGATCGTTCACCAGCTCGCTGGCCAGCGGTTCGCGCAGATGGCCGCTCGAGGCCTTGAGGGTCTCGAGGCGGCTCTGTCCGGCCGCAGCGGACGACGAGCTGACGGCGGCCGTCGGCGGGGACATTCGGGGGATTCCGGGGACTTCCGGGCAGAAACTAGCGAACGGGACGGGTGCAGCCGTTCCATACAGTCAATCCTCCCCGGCGCGGACCATGGCCACCTTCCTCCTGGAGATCGGCACCGAGGAACTGCCGGCGGACTTCGCGCGGCTCGCCCTTCCCCAGCTGGAGGAGCGGGCCAGAGGGGATCTCCGGGAGGCCCGCATGGAGTTCGGCGATCTCCACGCCACCAGCACGCCACGCCGCCTCGCCCTGCTGGTGGAGAACCTCGCCGCCCGGCAGGCCGACCGGGTGGAGGAGCGCAAGGGGCCCCCTGCCCATCAGGCCTTCCGGGAAGGGGTGCCGACCGCCGCCGCCGAGGGATTCGCCCGCCGCTGCGGCGTGGCGGTGGAGGCCCTCGAGGTGCGTGACACCGAGAAGGGTCCCTTCACCTTCGCGCGGGTCCATGACCCGGGCCGGCCGGTGGAGGAGGTGCTGAGCGATGTTGTGCCGGAGTGGATCTGGGGACTCCAGGGCCGGCGGTTCATGCGATGGGGCGAGGGCACGGCCCGCTTCAGCCGGCCGGTGCGGTGGCTGGTGGCCCTGCTGGACCGGGAGGTCGTGCCCCTGCGACTGGAGGGATGTGACCCACCGATCGCGAGTGGCCGCCTGTCCCGTGGCCACCGTCTGCGGCCCGAGGGCGTGGCGATCGCCACCGCCGACGCCTATGCCGCCACCCTCGCCGCCGTGGACGTGCAGGTGGAACGCTCGACCCGGGCCGAATGGATCCGCACCAGGATCGACCAGGCCGCCAGGGCCGAAGAAGGCGCCAAGGCTGATCTGCCTGCGGAACTCTTCGACGAACTGGTGGATCTGGTGGAATCACCTCAGCTCGTGACGGGGGCGATCGAGGAACGGTTCCTCGCCCTTCCCCCCGAGGTGCTGCGGACCGTGATGCGTTCCCACCAGCGCTACGTCCCTCTCCTGCGCAGCGGCAGGGATGAGGATCCCCTTGCCCTCGAGGCCCGTCCGACCCTGGTGCCGCGGTTCCTGTGCGTGGCCAACGGCCGGGCCGAGGCCCACGAGGAGATCCGCAGGGGAAACGAGAGGGTGCTGCGGGCAAGGCTCGCCGATGCCGAGTTCTTCGTGCGGGCCGACAGGGCCACGGCGAGCATCGACCGGCGTGATCTCCTCCACCGGGTCACCTTCGCGGAGGGTCTCGGCAGCCTCCGGGACCGGAGTGACCGGCTCGAGTGGTTCTGCGATGTCCTCCTGGAGCGGCTGCCGCTCGCTCCTGCCGCCGCCGACCATGCACGGCGCGCGGCCCATCTGTGCAAGCACGATCTGGTGAGCCAGATGGTGGGCGAGTTTCCCGAGCTTCAG
>CAZVPB010000203.1:1771-3738 GCA_964628165.1 uncultured Cyanobium sp. | reverse complement strand
AGTGCTTGAGGGTGGTGCCGCTGCCGGGCACCAGGGCGCTCACGATCGTGCCCGGCCGCAGCCGCGAGGGATCGTGCACCGGCTCCAGCAGCACCACATCGCCGTCGGCGATGTGGGCATCCCGCATCGAATCGCCGTGAACGGTGAGGGCGTAGAGGCCCTTCCTCTGGAGCAGGGGCACCAGATCCAGCCGCTCCTGCACGTCGTCGCAGGGTTCGACGAGCCCGCCGGCGGCCACCACGCCGAGCACCGGGATCCCGGCGGGACGCTCGCCACCGAGGAGCTGCAGGGTGCGGGCCTGCCCCTCCTGCCAGGTGATCCAGCCCTTCTGCTGCAGGTGCCGCAGACGGCTCTGGACCGGCGCGGGGGAACGCAGGCCCATCGCCGACATCATCTGGCGGATCGAGGGACTGTGCTGATGGGTGCCGATGTAGTCCTCGAGCCATTCGTAGAGCTCCCGCTGGGCGGCGGTGAGCTCGGGGAGGGCGGCAGGATGACCAGTCATGGAGAAGGGGATGGCCGGACAGAGCATCTGATACAGATGTATCGCTCCGCCGCGTCGATGTCCAGTCCGGCGGACCGCCTCAGCCCCGCATCGGGGGGGGATCAGGTGCCTCAGGAGACAGGGGCGAGCACGGCCTCGATGAGGGCCTCGAGCGCCGGGGGGTCCCGCAGCAGCCCCGGATGGCTCCACACCGGCAGGGGGGTCGCGGAACCCACCGGCAGGACGGCACGCCAGCCGGGCACCACCATCAGGTCCATGCGGGTGAAGAAGCTGCGGCAGTCGATGCCTCGCAAGGGACTGGGGTCGGCGTTGAGACGCCGCAGGAAGGGACTGCCGATCTTCATGTCGGCAAGACCGGGAAGCCAGGCGTGGGGGATCGGCTGGGCCGTGAGGGTGCCGTGGTGGGGACCGGCCACACTGATGAAGCGGCGGGTGCGGCGATGCCCGCCGAGCAGCTGGATCCAGCTGCGCGCCACCACCGCCCCCATCGAGAACCCCAGCACATCGAGGGGTTCCTCCGGCGCCAGTTCCCGCTGCAGCACCCCCTCGAGCCGCTGGGCAAGCTGCAGCAGGGGCGGCTGGCCGAGCCCATGGGGCAGGTGCGGAATCACCAGCCGCTGCCTTCGTCCCCCAAGGCGGGCCACCAGCCGGTCGAAGAGGCGCGGCGTGTCCCAGAGGCCGTGCACCAGGACCAGCGGAGTGGAGTCGATCGGTGCCGTCCGCGGTGAGGTCAAATCTGCCAGAGGGTTGCCTCTGGGGGGATCGGGAAGCACCTCCAGCCCGCAACCGACGGCATGGCACCGTCTGGGATCAGAACTGGTGAAAGGCCTCGAGGAACCGGTAGGCGCGCTCCTTCCTGAGCCAGTCCCCTTCCTCCCCGCCGCGATCGGGATGCCAGTGCTTCACCATCCTGCGCCAGCGCCCTTTGATGGCGGCCCAGTCACTTCCCGGCGCCACCCCCAGCTCGCGGCAGCAGGCCAGATAGAGCTCCGTGGCGCCGTAGGGATCCGCGCCGCCAGGGACGCTCCGCAGGGGGAATGGCCCCACCCTCCGCGCACCGGCTGTGGCGGCGCCGCGGTCTGGCTCGGGGCCATCCCCGCGGTGGGCCCGCCAGGCGGCCTCCTCCTTCCACCACTTGAACGCCACGGCCGGTGTCCAGACCAGCAGCACCGTGGACACAATCATGAGGAAGTGGACATAGGCGGTCTGGAGGTTCCCGGCATTCGCATCGCCTTCGAGAAGAGCCGGGGCGATCCAGAACAGAAAGAGTGGATTGAGGGCGGAAAGACCCAGCATCACCCTCCAGCGCTCGACCCGAAGCTTTCTCTCTCTGGTGATGTCGGGTGGGCTCATTCGCGCCGCCGCCTCCTCACGGGATTCTCGCCTCGGCTCGGTGGCGGGTTGGAACCCTACGGCTCCTCGAGTCCCCCCAGCAGCACCGCCAGCAGGGCCTGCTGGGCGT
>CAZVPB010000203.1:0-1671 GCA_964628165.1 uncultured Cyanobium sp. | reverse complement strand
CCCTACGGCTCCTCGAGTCCCCCCAGCAGCACCGCCAGCAGGGCCTGCTGGGCGTGCAGACGGTTTTCGGCCTGATCGAACACGCGGCTCGACGATCCCTCGATCACGCCGGCGCTGATCTCCTCGCCCCGGTGCGCCGGCAGGCAGTGGAGCACGATCGCGCGGGGATCGGCCTCCGCCAGCAGGCTCTCGTCGAGGCAGAAGCCGACGAAGTGCCGCTCCCGCTCCTTCTGCTCCTGCTCCTGGCCCATCGACGCCCACACGTCGGTGTAGAGGGCGTGGGCGCCTCGCACCGCGGCAAGGGGGTCGTGGGACACCGTCACCTCACAGCGGCCCGCGGCGATCTCCTGGGCCCTGGTCAGCACGGCCGCCTCGGGAGCGAAACCGACCGGACATCCCACCCGCACGTTCACCCCCAGCAGAGCACCGGCGAGCATGAGGGAATGGGCGACGTTGTTGCCGTCGCCCACATAGGCGAGGGTGAGTCCCTCGAGGCTGCCGAAGGCTTCCTCCAGGGTCATGTAGTCCGCCAGGGCCTGGCAGGGATGCTCCAGATCGGTGAGGGCGTTGATCACGGGGATCGACGCCCAGCGGGCGTATTCGTCGAGTTCCTGATGGCCGAAGGTGCGGATCGCCACGGCATCGCAGTAGCGGCTCAGGACCCGGGCGGTATCGGCGATCGGCTCCCCCCGGCCCACCTGGGTGACCTCGGGGAGGAGGTCGATGATCTGCCCCCCGAGCCGGGCCATCGCCACCGCGAAGCTGACGCGGGTGCGGGTGGAGGCCTTGCGGAAGATCAGCCCCAGCATCCTTCCCCGCAGATCGAAGTGCCGCTCGCCGCGCTTGATGGCGGTGGCGAGTTGCAGCATCTCCACCGTCTGGAGGCTGGAGAGATCGGTGGAGGAGAGGAAGTGCCTTCCCCGGAGACCGGTGAGGCTCGAGACCATCAGACCCGGGCAAACAACCCTTATGCGCGATCGGACGCCCCCCCGTCAAGTGGGGCGTCCGATCGGCTGGAAGGGGTCAGGCGATCGCCACGGCCTCCTCAGGCATGCGGCTGCTGTCGAGGAGCCCCTTGAGTTCATCCCCTTCGATCACCTCCTTCTCCAGGATCCGCTGGGCGATGTCCTCGAGCAGGTCGCGGTTGTGGCGCAGGATCGAGAGGGCCCGGTCATGGGCACGGTCCACCAGGCCCCGCACCTCCCGGTCGATCTCCAGCGCGGTGGCGTCGCTCACGTTGCGGCGGGGGTTGCTGGGGCCGCCGAGAAAGCGGGGACCGCCCTGTTTGTCATAGGCCAGGGGACCGAGGATCTCGCTCATGCCGTAGGTGCTCACCATCTGCTCGGCGATGTCGGTGGCCCGCTGCAGGTCGTTGGCGGCACCGGTGGTGACCTCGCCGAAGACGATCTCCTCGGCCGAACGCCCGCCCAGCAGGGTGGCGATCTGTCCCTCCAGGTCCTCCTTGGAATTGAGGAACCGCTCCTCGGTGGGCAGCTGCAGGGTGTAGCCCAGCGCCGCCATGCCGCGGGGCACGATCGAGATCTTGGACACCTTGCTGCCCCCCGGCATCAGGTGACCGACGATGGCGTGGCCCACTTCGTGGTAGGCCACCACCTTCTTCTCGTCCGGCTGCAGCACCCGGCTCTTCTTCTCCAGGCCGGCCACCACCCG
>CAZVPB010000202.1:0-3749 GCA_964628165.1 uncultured Cyanobium sp. | reverse complement strand
ATGTCCACGAAGAACGAGGGGCTTGCGTTAGGCATCGTGACCGTGGTCGCGGTCGTGGTGCTGACGCCGCGGGAGCGGAGGAGCTCCGTCGCGCTGTTGTGGCCGGCCGGCCTGATCGCCGGGCCGTGGCTGCTGCTCCGCGCGGTTCACGGGTTGTCGACCGACCTGTTCGAGGGCGCGGCCGGGGCGAGACTCTTCGGGCGACTGTTCGATCCGGGCTACCTGGCCGCATTGGGTGGCTACCTCGTCGAGTATCGCCCGGGCAGGTCGCTGACCTACCTCGCGTTCGCCGCCGTCATCGCGCTCGGATGGAGGCGTCTCGGCCGCGGCGCGCGGATGGTGGCTGTCGTTGCGCTCGTCCAGATCCTGATCGACCTCGGCGCCTATCTGGTGACGCCCATGCCCCTGGAGTGGCACGTACGCTGGTCCTGGGAGAGGCTCGTGAGTCAGGTCGGTGCGGCGGTTGCGGTCGTTGCGGTGTCGCGTCTTCTCGAGCTGACCGGACGCCGCTCAGGAGACTTTGGCTTCGCGGGACTCGTCGGGTCGGGTCCAGAGGTCGAGAACGAGCAGCCCGATCCCGACGCAGATCGCTGAGTCTGCGACGTTGAAGGCGGGCCAGTGGCGCGCTTTGCCGGCCACCGTCACGTAGACATCCAGAAAGTCGATGACGTAGCCGAGTCGGAGCCGGTCGGCGAGGTTGCCGATCGCGCCACCGAGGATGAGATGCAGCCCGACCTGAAGACGCAGGTCGGTGGCGGGTGAGCGGAACGCGAGGACCGCAACGGCGATGAAGATCGTGATGGCGCCGATGTTGAGCAGCATCGGAACGAGGCTCGTTCCGCTGTTCGCGCCGATTCCGAACGCTGCGCCCGTGTTCTGAACGTAGACGAGGTTGAAGAAGCCGTCGATGACGGGCTTCGACTCGTGAAGAGAGAACCGTTCGACCACGAGCTGCTTGGTAAACCAGTCGAAGGCAACGATCACCGCTGTGATCGAGAGGAAGATGGCGCGTCTGGTCGAATCCGTCACCTGGTACCTGCCGTGATGTTCCGCTCCGCGATCAGTTTGTCGAGCTCGGCGCGGAGGCGTTCGAGAATCTGGTCGTAGGGATAGTGGCCCAGGCTCTCCGGGCCTCGCTTCAGGTTGACGAACGTCGGCGCGCACCACATGCCGAGGTCGGCGTCGTCGGTTTCGCCGGGACCGTTCACCCGGCAACCCATCACGGCGATCGTGATGCGGTGCTCCTTCGCGTACTCGGTCATCTCGCGAACGGACTCCGCGAGCTCGATGAACGCTTCGTTCTCCACGCGCGAGCAGGAGGGGCAGGAGATGATGTTGAGCCCCGTCTGCTCGAACTTCGGGACGGATCGGAATCGGCCGTTCTCGATGTCGTCGAGAATCTGCCGGCCGACGGTGACCTCGTCGCCCTTGCGGTCGAACGGCACGGTGAGGGAAACGCGGATCGTGTCTCCGATCCCGCGGCTGATCAGCTGCTCGAACGCAATCCGGGTCTTGATGATCCCCTCGGGGGGCATTCCGGCCTCGGTGACCCCGAGATGGAGCGGAACGTCGGGTCGTCGCCCCGCGAAGCGGATGTTGCCCTCGATCACGTTGTTGGGATCGGAGTCCTTGAGCGACACCACATACCTCGTGAAGCCGAGCTCGTCGAGCATCGCGCAATGCTCGAGAGCCGACTCGACCATCGGGGTGACGGGGTCGTCGTCTCCATAAAGCTCGAGCTTCGCCGGATCGACCGATCCGCAGTTCACGCCGACGCGAATTGCGCAGTCGTGCTCGGTCGCGACGCGCGCGAGCCACGCGACTTTCTCGCGGATCGTCTTGTCGCGCTCGATGTGGTGGAGATGCCCGGGGTTGTAGCGGAGCTTCTGCACGAACGGTGCGACCTTCTCGGCAAGGCGGTAGTTCTCCTGAAGGTCGACGACGAGGTTGGCGTCGGTCTGAGGGCGGAGCCACTCGAGAACCTCAACGTCGCGAGCGTTGTCGATCGCAATGCGAATGAGGTCCGCTCCGGCCTCTTCGAGCAGACGGACCTGGCGAAGCGTCGCCTCCCGGTCCTGGGTGCGCGTGGCCGTCATCGACTGAACGGCGATCGGGTGGCCTGCGCCCAGAACGACGCTGCCGATCGGGACTTCGCGCGTCTGGCGTTGGGTCATCTCGGGTGTCCTCTCTCGAGTCCTTCGTAACGATCGGGAGGGGGAAAGATTCCGCTCCGGGAGCGTGCGAATTGGCGGGGGGAGAGAAAAGTTTCGGGGTCTGGAATAGTTCCCTCCAGGCTCAGGTTAGTTGGGTTCCGCGCCGGTTACGCGAGCTCAGCGATGACCGGACTCCAGGCTGCGGCAGCAGCAACAGTTTCGAAATTTTTCCCACATGAGTGCTGTTAAGTACTCTTTGCCGTGAGGCGGAGATTGCGTCTCGCAGTCTCGACCTGACCGTCAAGGGTGCGGTGGTTCTTTGAAAACTGAACAGGAAGCAGAAGTAGGGAGGAAGTGAATTCCTTTGGGTCCGGGTGTGCTCCGCGAGGGGTGCATTTCGAGGCCAAAAGAGAAGCAAGAATAACGCTGGAAGTACGTTCTGGCGTGCAGAATCAAGCTCATAAAGTTAGCGTCCCGCGAGGGATGCGGAGAGTTCAAACTGGAGAGTTTGATCCTGGCTCAGAATGAACGCTGGCGGCGTGCTTTACACATGCAAGTCGAGCGAGGCGGTTGGGCTTGCCCAACCAGTCGAGCGGCGAACGGGTGAGTAACGCGTGGATATCTACCCTGAGGTGGGGGATAACCCGGGGAAACTCGGGCTAATACCGCATGACATCCCGCTCACGCGGGATCAAAGGGGGCAGCAATGCTCTCGCCGTGGGATGAGTCTGCGTCCGATTAGCTAGTTGGTGAGGTAATGGCTCACCAAGGCGACGATCGGTAGCCGGCCTGAGAGGGTGATCGGCCACACTGGAACTGAGACACGGTCCAGACTCCTACGGGAGGCAGCAGTGGGGAATTTTGCGCAATGGGGGAAACCCTGACGCAGCAACGCCGCGTGGAGGATGAAGGTTTTCGGATTGTAAACTCCTGTCAGTGGGGAAAAAGCGAGCTGGCCTAATACGTCAGTGAGTTGATTGTACCCGCAGAGGAAGCCCCGGCTAACTCTGTGCCAGCAGCCGCGGTAATACAGAGGGGGCAAGCGTTATTCGGAATTATTGGGCGTAAAGGGCGCGTAGGCGGCCGCTCAAGTGGAAGGTGAAATCCCTCGGCTCAACCGAGGAACTGCCTTCCAAACTGAGTGGCTTGAGTCCGGGAGAGGTGAGTGGAATTCCCAGTGTAGCGGTGAAATGCGTAGATATTGGGAGGAACACCGGTGGCGAAGGCGGCTCACTGGACCGGAACTGACGCTGAGGCGCGAAAGCGTGGGGAGCAAACGGGATTAGATACCCCGGTAGTCCACGCCGTAAACGATGAGTGCTTGGTGTAGCGGGTATCGACCCCTGCTGTGCCGAAGCTAACGCATTAAGCACTCCGCCTGGGGAGTACGGTCGCAAGGCTGAAACTCAAAGGAATTGACGGGGGCCCGCACAAGCGGTGGAGCATGTGGTTTAATTCGAAGCAACGCGAAGAACCTTACCTGGGTTTGAACTGCAGTGGAAAGACGCAGAGATGCGTTCCCCTCTTCGGAGGCCACTGTGGAGGTGCTGCATGGCTGTCGTCAGCTCGTGTCGTGAGATGTTGGGTTAAGTCCCG
>CAZVPB010000201.1:0-3897 GCA_964628165.1 uncultured Cyanobium sp. | reverse complement strand
CGATGCCCAGCTCCGCCATCAGCCGCAGCAGGTTGTGGTAAGCGCCGAAGAAGATATGGAGGCCCGTCTCGTACCAGTCCCCGTCCTCGTCCTGCCAGGCGGCCACCTTGCCGCCCAGCACGTCGCGGGCCTCGAGCAGGAGGGGCGTGTGGCCGGCGTCGCAGAGGTACTTGGCACAGGAGAGCCCGGCCAGACCGGCTCCGGCGATGGCGACGCGCATGGCGACCCGTGATACAGGCGGCAACCCTATCGGCCCCCCCTCCCCGGCGCGCCGGGGCGGCACCGCCGCGCGGGATTCCTAGAGTCACGGCACCGCGGGCTCCCGGGCCGCCCTCCCGGTCCCCCACGACACCGTCATGACCGACAGTCTCCTCAAGTCCACCACCCGCCACATCCGCCTCTTCACCGCGCGGGTGGAGAACGGCGACCTGGTGCCGGATGCCGGGCGCCTCACCCTCGACATCGATCCCGACAACGAGTTCCTCTGGGAGGAGGAGGCGCTCGAGAAGGTGCGGGGCCGTTTCCGCGAGCAGGTGGAGGCCCATGCGGGGGCCGACCTGACCGAGTACACCCTGCGTCGGATCGGATCGGAGCTCGAGGGGCTGATCCGGCAGATGCTTCAGGCGGGCGAGATCCGCTACAACCCCGACGGCCGCGTCCTCAACTACTCCATGGGGCTGCCCCGCAGTCCCGAAAACCCATGACCCGTTCCCGCCCCTACGGCAGGCCCGCCCCCCGCGGCTACGCGCGTGACGACGAGCGGGACTACGGCCGGCGGCCCGCCGGTGATCGGCCTCCCTCCGGCGGGCGGCCTCCCGGAGGCGGAGGCTTCTCCTTCAACATGGCCACCCTGGCGGTGCTGGGGGGAGTGCTCGTGGTGGGCATCGGCATCGGCAGCGCCGTCACCAGCACCACCACCGGAACCCAGGGGAACATCGCCAGCCAGCAGCAGCTCGACATGGCGGTCCCGGACCCGGAGTTCTGCCGCCAGTGGGGAGCGAGCGCCTTCGTGATGGACATCGAGCTCTACACCACCATGAACCCCAGCAGCAGCTTCGTGACCCAGCCGAAGCTGCAGCCCGGCTGCGTGATCCGCCGGGAGAACTGGGCGGTGCTCGAGAAGCAGGGGGCGATCACCCCACAGCAGATGCGCGAGTGCAAGCAGCGGATGAACACCTTCGCCTACATCGGCTCGGTGCGGGACAAACCGGTGGTGCGCTGCGTGTACCAGACCGACATCACCGACAACAAGTTCCAGACCCCAGGCGTGGCCGGACGGCCCGACGACGCGGTGGGCATCACCCCGGAGGCGGATCAGTTCTGAACCGCCGCCTCGACGCTCAACCGGCGGTGGTGGCGGGTGGCGAGGGGGCGGCGGCGGCCACGGCGTTGCCCTCCGCCTGCTGACGGTCCTGCAGGGGGCGCCGCAGCGGACTGTCGGGGCTGGCGAAGACCGGCAGCACCTCACGCCGGAAGGCCTCGGAGGCCCGGGAGCAGTACCGGGCCGGATGGCTGATGAGCTTGAGCTGGCGCCGCACCTGAAGATCGGCGAGGGAAGCCCGATGCAGGGTGCCGGCGGCGAGCTCCCGCTCGATCGACACCACCGGCAGGAACGCGGCACCGAGGCCGGCCTGCACCGCGTTCTTGATCGCCTCGAAGGAGTTGAGCTCCATCTCGATCTTCAGCCGCTGCACGTCGAGCTTCGAACGCAGAAGCAGCTGATCCACCATCTTGCGGGTGGTGGACTGGGCGTCGAGACAGACGAAACCGAGGCGGTAGAGGTCCTCCTTGGTCAGTTCCGGCAGCCGCGCCAGGGGATGCTTGGGAGGCAGCACCAGCGCCAGTTCGTCGTTGGCGTAGGGCACCACCTGCAGCAGGTCGTTGAGGTCGGCCGGCAACTCCCCACCGATGATCGCCAGGTCGATCTGCCCGTTGGCCACGCTCCACCCGGTGCGGCGGGTGCTGTGCACCTGCAGCTGAACGGCGACATCCGGATACTTCTGGCGGAAGAGGCCGATCATGCGGGGCATGAGATAGGTGCCGGTGGTCTGGCTGGCGCCCACGACCAGGGAACCGCCCCGCAGGTTGTGGAGATCGTCGAGGGCCCGGCAGGCCTCCTGGCACTGGCTGAGGATCCGGTCGCAGTAGCTCAGCAGCAGGTGGCCCGCCTCGGTGAGCTGGGCCTTGCGGCCACCCCGGTCGAAGAGGGAGACGTCGAGCTGTTTCTCGAGGTTCTGGATCTGGAGGCTCACCGCCGGCTGGGTGACGTAGAGGCTGTCGGCAGCCTTCTTGAAGCTGCCCTCGCTGGCGATCGCCCGCAGGATGCGCAGCTGATCGAGGGTGAAGGGCAGATCAGCCATGCAGGGGCGCAGGGTGGCTGCGGGAGACCGAACTCTAGGAGGCCTCTCGGGGTGGACTGGTCGGTGAGGAGAATCGCTGCAACCGGAAGTCCGTGAGCCTGTGAATCCCGCCAGCGATCCGCACCACAGCAGCTGGGTGATGCTGGCCCTGCTGGTGGGCTTCGCCGTGATCCACAGCGGCGGCGCCTCGCTGCGCTTCTGGGCCGAGCAGCGTCTCGGCGCCCGGGTGTGGCGGCTCCTCTTCGCCGGGGCGAGCATCCCCGCCGCCGTGGTGGTGGTGGGGTACTTCCTGGTGCACCGCTACGACGGGATCCGGATGTGGAACCTGCAGGACCGCCCCTGGATCGTGCCCCTGGTCTGGACGGGCACCGCCGTCAGCTTCTTCTTCCTCTACCCCGCGACCTACAACCTGCTGGAGATCCCCGCCCTGCAGCGGCCGCAGGTGAGGCTCTACGAGAGCGGCATCATCCGGGTGAGCCGCCATCCCCAGGCGGTGGGTCAGGTGCTCTGGTGCGCCACCCATCTGCTCTGGATCGGCACCACCTTCATGGCGGTGACCTGTCTGGGCCTGATCGGCCATCACCTCTTCGCCATCTGGAACGGCGACCGGCGGCTCAGGAACCGCTTCGGCGAGGCCTTCGAGGCCATGAGGGAGCGCACTTCGGTGATCCCCTTCCGGGCCGTGCTCGATGGGCGCCAGCGGCTGGTGCCGGCCGAGTTCCTGCGGCCGTCGCAGCTGGGCATCGTGGTGGCCATCGCCGGGCTGTGGTGGAGCCATCGCTTCATCGGCCTCGGCGCCACCGCCTTCGCCCGTACCGCCCTCGCCCGCTGGCTGGGCTGAGGATTCCCCCACAGGCCGGAGGGCGACCCGGCAGCGCTGCCTACACTCCCCGAAATTCCCGGCTCAGGATGCCCTCCGCCACCGAGCTCGCCTGGCTCATCCCGGTGCTGCCCCTGCTGGGAGCGGGGCTCACCGGCCTCGGCCTGATCAGCTTCAACCGCACGATCAACCGCCTGCGGCGCCCGGTGGCCCTGCTGCTCCTCACCTGCGTGGGCGCCGCCACGGTGCTGAGCTTCGCGGTGCTGGCGGAGCAGATCGGCGGCGCAG
Organism: uncultured Cyanobium sp.; assembly: GCA_964628165.1. Taxonomy (GTDB): domain Bacteria; phylum Cyanobacteriota; class Cyanobacteriia; order PCC-6307; family Cyanobiaceae; genus Cyanobium. The sequence continues at coordinate 429 of CAZVPB010000201.1, read as the reverse complement.
CTCCGCTCGAGGTGCTCTTCGACTGGGCCAGCGCCGGCAGCTTCAACCTGCAGATGGGCTACCGGGTGGATCCGCTCGGCGCCGTGATGCTGGCCCTGGTGACCACCATCGCCCTGCTGGTGATGGTGTACTCCGACGGGTACATGGCCCACGACAAGGGCTACGTCCGCTTTTTCACCTACCTGGCTCTGTTCAGCAGTTCGATGCTGGGCCTGGTGATCAGCCCCAACCTCCTGGAGATCTATGTGTTCTGGGAGCTGGTGGGGATGGCCTCCTACCTGCTGATCGGTTTCTGGTACGACCGCGAGGCCGCCGCCCACGCAGCCCAGAAGGCCTTCGTGGTCAACCGGGTGGGGGACTTCGGACTGCTGCTCGGCATCCTCGGCCTGTTCTGGGCCACCGGCAGCTTCGGCTTCGAGGAGATCGGCG
>CAZVPB010000200.1:0-3919 GCA_964628165.1 uncultured Cyanobium sp. | reverse complement strand
CCCGGCGCCGCGGGAGGGGAGAGCCACCTCGACCGCTTCGCCGCCGGCGGCCGCGGCCATGCGGATGCCAGGGGCATCGTGGTGATCGACTCCCTCTCCGCCCTCCATGCCGGGGTGAAGGCCAGCCAGGGATCCTTCTCCCTCCCCTTCGACGGGTGGCTGGTGCGCGACGGCGAGCGCCGCTCGATCGAGGCGGCCACCGTCGCCGGCGACATCCGCGAGGTGCTGCGCGGCATCGTCGGCTTCGAGGGCGAGCCGGAGATCACCCCCGACGGTGTCTGTCCCTGGGTCTGGGTGGAGGGACTGTCCGTCACCGGCGACGCTTGAGGGTTCTCTTCTGGGGCACGCCCGCCTACGCGCTGCCCAGCCTCGACGGTCTCCTTGCCGCAGGCCACACCATCGCGGGCGTGGTGAGCCAGCCGGACCGGCGGCGCGGAAGGGGCGGGGCGCTGTGTCCCTCACCGGTGAAGGCCCGGGCGCTGGAGCTGGGGCTGCCGGTGTTCACCCCCGGGCGGATCCGGCGGGAGCCGGCGATGCAGGAGGAGCTGGCCGCCCTGGGGGCGGAGGTGTCCGTGGTGGTCGCCTTCGGCCAGATCCTGCCCCTCGCCGTGCTCGAGCAGCCTCCGCTGGGCTGCTGGAACGGCCATGCCTCCCTGCTGCCCCGCTGGCGGGGAGCCGCACCGATCCAGTGGGCCCTCATCGAGGGGGACCGGCAGACGGGGGTGGGCATCATGGCGATGGAGGAGGGCCTCGACACAGGTCCGGTGCTGCTCGAGCGGCGGCTGGAGATCGGTCTGCTCGAGAACGCCCCCCAGCTCGCCGGGCGGCTCGCGTCACTCACCTCCGACCTGCTGGTGGAGGCCCTGCCGCTGATCGAGGCGGCAGGAGAGGGCCCCCGCCCGGAACGGCTCGCCCGCCTCGGCGTGCGGCCCCAGGCGGAGGACGGGGTGCGCATCGCCCGGCTCCTGCGTCGTGAGGATTTCCAGATCGACTGGGGCCTGCCGGCGCTGCAGGTGCACCGCCGGGTCATGGGCCTCCACCCCGGGGCGTTCACCCACTGGCGGGGTCAGCGGCTCAAGCTGCAGGCCACCGAGCCGCTGCTGGGGAGCTGCGTCGGCGAGCTCACCCCGGAGGCGGCGGCTCTGGCGGAGCGCTTCGCCGACCAGGAGGGACCGCGCTCACAGCCACCGGGAACGGTGCTGGCTCTCGCGCCCGGCGTTGGGGTGGTGGTGTCCTGCGGCGAGGAGGCGGTTCTGCTCCGGGGCGGCCAGCTGGAGGGGAGACGGGCGGTGGAGAACCAGGCGCTGCTGCAGCAGCTGGGCGTCGAGGTGGGCGACCGTTTCGGCAGCTGACAAGCTGGATTTACGAACTGTGTTGTTCGCGGTTCCTCACCGTTCGTTCCTCCTAGACCAAGGAGATCCAAAGGGAGACGGACATGGGCGGCCAGCACAACGTGGTGGAGAGCAGCGGATCGGGCTGCGTGATCGAGCGGGAGACCTCGGGGCTGTACCTGGTGAGCCATCGCAGCCGGCCGGGGCAGCGGCTGCGGGTGGCCACGCTTCCCTGCGCCTACGCCGCATGCCACGGCTGGGAGCGGAGCGCCCAGGCCGGGGCCCATCCCCCGGACCCGGCTCCAGACGGATCAGGAGCCGGGTGAGGTCTGCTGGGGCTGGCGGCGGTACTGCTCGTGGAGGTTCTCGAGCTGGTTGTGCACGGAGACCAGCTGTTCGCGGATGGGTCGGCTGTCGGCGATCTTCTCCAGCGCCAGCAGCATTCCCTCGACCTGCCGCTTGCAGTCGATCAGCACACGGCATTCGGTGGAACCGGGTTCGTAGGGCATGGCGGGGCAGAGAACGGGGTCAGTGGACCGCAGGGCGAGAGATCAATCTGTCAAAAAGGCTGCCGATGGCGCAGACGCCCCCTGGCAGGGGGTGAAGTGGACGCACCGCTCGCAGGGCCCCTCCGGCAGCACCGCGCAGCGGAGCAGCGGCGAGCGGGCGTTGAAGCGGCAGTCGGGATCACCGATCACCCAGCGGCCGCCCCACCAGCGGGCGTCGGCGGGACGACGCTGGGGGCGCACATCCAGGGCGATGGCCGCGAGCCGGTAGCGGCCGTCCCGCAGCCGGTAGCGGTGGCGACGCTGCAGCACCAGGAAGCTGCGCTCCCCGTGGTGGAACCAGCGGCCGGGATGGGGCACCTCCGCAATGTCCGCCACCTCCATCGCTTCGAGGAGGGAGTCGGAGCCGGCCTGCCGCAGTTCGATCCTCATGGGCTTCAACCCAGGCCGTCCCCGACCTGTTCGGGGAGGGCCGCCCCGCTCTCCCTGCGGACCGAGAAGCCCCAGAGGAAGATGGCGGCCACGATCATCAGCAGGAGCCATTCCGGCAGACCCAGGGAGGGCAGCATCAGGCGCAGCAGCAGGCGGCTGCCCACCAGGCCCACCGCCAGGTAGCCGGCGGTCTCGAGATGGCGGTACTGCTCGAGCCAGCGGATGAACAGCTCCGCGGTGAGACGCAGGGCGATGACCCCGATCACCCCGCCGGCCATCACCAGGGGGAGACGGTCGGTGACGGCGACCGCGGCCGCGACGCTGTCGAGGGAGAAGGCGAGGTCGGTGAGGGCCAGGGTGACGATCACCGCGGCGAGCGAAGGGGGGTGGCCATGGTGGTGGTGGGCCGCTGCCGGGGCAGGGTCCTCCTCGTCCTCCCCGTCGTCGAGCCCGAGCAGATGCCGCACGCACAGGGCCAGGAGATAGAGCGAGGCGAGCAGCTGCAGGGGCCAGAACCGCAGCACCCAGGCCCCGGCGGCGATCAGGCAGAGGCGGAACACCAGCGCCAGCAGCAGGCCGATGTTGAGGGCCCGCCGCTGCAGGTCGGGATCATGGAGCCGCCTGGAGATCGCCGCCAGGGCGATGGCGTTGTCGGCGGAGAGCACCGCCTCGAGCGCCACCAGCAGGGGCAGCAGCAGCAGCAGGTCGCCGGCGTGCTCCACCCCCTGCAGCAGGGGGGACAGCGAGGACATCGACTCGGCTTCCATACCTCGCTGCTCAGGCAGCGCAGCGACGAGGAGGCACTCTAGGGAGACCGTCACCGGTGCAGGGATCCATGGAGATGCTCGCCCGCCTGGTGCACGCCGAAGCGGGCCGCCGGGTGGTGGAGGTGCAGGCCTGCCGGGAGGGCCGGCCGGTGGCCAGCGCCCTCGGTGAGGGGGCGACGGCCGAGGAGGCGGAGGACCGCGCCCGCTTGCGGCTGCGGGGCTTCCTCGGCACCGCCGCCGAGGCGGCCTCCCCGGCCAGACCCGAGCCGCCGGAGCCCGCGCCCGGCATCCGGCCCGCCCCTGCTCCCGTCCGCCGGTCCCGGGACACGCTCCCGCCCGCCACACCGGCGCCTGCCTCAGCCGCGGCCGGGAGTCCCGGAGGCGGCGCGGAGTCCCATGAGGAACCCGACGGCGCGGAAGAGGCGGTGGCGGAACCGCCACCCGATCCGGAGGACTGGAGCGCCGAGCTGGCCCGCCTCGATCTGGCGCTGCAGCGGCTCGGCTGGGGCCGGGAGGAGGAGGGGCGGTATCTGCAGCGGGCGTTCCAGCTGCCCGGCCGCAACCGTCTCACCACCTACGCCGACCTGAAGGCGTACCTGGAGGCCCTCGAGGCGATGGAGCCCGGCAGCGATCCCGCCACGGCGCCGGTGCCGCTGCGAAGGCGGGATCTGCTGGCGCAATGCGACCAGCTGCTGCAGCAGCTGGGATGGGACCGCGAACGGGCCCGGTCCTTCCTCCTCCGGCAGGCGGGAGTGGGCAGCCGCCTGCAGCTGAGCGACGAGCAGCTGCTGGGGTTCAACATGCAGCTGGAGGAGGAAGTGCTCCGGGCGGGCGGCGCACCGACGGGATGACCGCCGCCGCGAGGGGCGCCCGGCCATGGCCG
>CAZVPB010000199.1:0-3969 GCA_964628165.1 uncultured Cyanobium sp. | reverse complement strand
CATCCGATTCACGGCATTGCTGCCGCCGCCGCCCACGCCGATCACCTCGATCCGCGCCGTCTGACTCGGCACGATGCCGTTGGGGCTCGGGGCGGACTGGCTCATGTCGATGGGTTCCTGCATGGACGCCGGGGGTATGGAGGGATCATCGGACCGGAGGGCGCCCTGCCCTTCCCGCGGCGCGGTGTGGGGAGAGGGGATGCCGTGGAGCTGAGGCTGGTGAACCTGCGGCTGCATTATGTCGTCGGTTGGCCGGGCCAACCCCGCGTAATGGGGCAGATTGCTATGGAAGCCCGAAGGACGCAACGGTCTGTGCGGATCGGCTGGCGACCCCCTCAGGGATTCGTGCCGGGTTTCTTCGGCGGCGGTGGAACCACCCCCGGCACGCTCAGTTCGGGCTGCTCCGGATCGCTCAGGTCGATGAGCTTCGGCGAGCGTCCCCTGAGCTGCCCCGGCAGGACGGCATTGAGGTGGGCCGCCACCTCGAGACGGCGCGCCAGGCGGTCGTCGGGGGGGCCGAGGCGCATCGGGCCGAGCTGTCGGGTGGTCAGCCACAGGTCGCCGTCCGGGGCGAACCGCACCTCCTGGAGGCCGCCGCCGAAGGCGTCCCGCTGGGCGAGGATCTCGGTGACGGCGGAGCGGTGCCGCTCGTTCCAGCCCCTCACCCGGAGGCTCAGGTCACCGCGGGGCACCAGCCCCTCCGCCTCGATGCTGATCCAGTGCCCCTGCCGGTCGATGTAGCCCTGCTCCAGGCCGGAGGGGCCGCGGCGCTCGGCGCGGGCCACGGCCTCCCGGTCCACCAGCTCGACCCTGAGCCTCGGCGGCAGCATCAGGCGGGTGATCCTCACCTGCTCCACCGGCAGGGAGGACCTCAGTTCCTCGTCGAGGACCTTCGGCTGCACCGTGAGCAGGGACTGGGGAAAGCGCAGGCCGGTGGCGCGGATCACCTGCTCCCGGTCCACCAGCTGGCTGCCCACCACCTCCACCTGGGCGGGGCTGCGCAGCGTCCAGCCCTGCCGCAGCAGGCCGTAGCCCAGCCCCGCCGCGATGGCGCTGAACACCGCCATGCGCCACAGGTTGCGCAGGCGTTCGGCTCGCCGCTGCTGCCTGAGCAGCTTGCGGCGCAGCACTCCGGGGGGCAGGGAGGAACCGCTCACAGCTCGCAGCGGGACCGGGCCATGAGCTCATCGATCCAGCGACGGGCCTGCTGGGCATCGGAGAAGGGGATCTCCCGCTGATCTCCCCCCCCCACCAGCCGCAGGCGGCAGAGACCCTGGCTCTCCTCGGTGAGCGGCGCCTCACCCGAATTGAGAGCCAGCAGTTCCACCAGTTCCAGGTTCTTGATCGGGAAGGATCCCACCGGCTGGAAGCTCCCCGCCTCGAACCGGCTCCAGCGCAGCTCCCCGTCCCGCAGGCAGGCCGCCCCGCAGCCGTCCAGCTTGGCGAGCTCGGCCCCCTCGGCCCATTGCCGGAAGAGCCGCTGCCTCCTGCGCTCCACCCAGCCCAGGGAGGCCAGCAGCACGAAGACCAGCAGCAGGGGAAGCCAGAGCAGTCCCTCCGTCATTCCGCCCCACCTCCATCCGCGCGGAAGCTCACTGATTCTCTCGCGTCCTCCACCAGGAGGTGCACCAGCTCCTCCGGCGGCACGCCGGTGGCCTGCCAGAGCATCGGATACATGCTGTTGCGGGTGAATCCGGGCAGGGTGTTGATCTCGTTGAGCCAGAGCGCGCCGTCCGACTCCTCGTAGAAGAAGTCGACGCGGGCCAGCCCCCGGGCCCCCACCGCCCGGCAGGCGGCCACGGCCATGCGCCGGGCGCTCTCGGAGACGGCGGCCGGCACGTCGGCGGGGATGACGGTGTGGCTGAGGCCCTCGGCGTACTTCGTCTCGTAGTCGTACCAGTCGGAGCTGAAGCGGATCTCGCCCACGACGGAGGCGCGCAGCTCGCCGCTGCCGAGCACGCCGCATTCCAGCTCCCGGGCGGTCACCCCCTTCTCCACCACCAGCCTGGGGTCCAGACCGGCGGCCGCCCGCAGGCCCGCCAGCAGGGAGGCGCGGTCGGTCGCCTTGCTGATGCCCACGGAGGAACCCATGTTGGCGGGCTTGACGAAGCAGGGGTAGCCGAGCCGGGATTCGAGGCGCTCCAGCAGATCCGTGTTCCCGCTGCCCTCGGCGGGAAGCTCGCCGGCCTCGACGCAGGCGTAGGGCACCTGGGGCAGGCCGGCGGCGGCGAAAGCGGCCTTCATCGCCTGTTTGTCCATGCCCACGGCCGAGCCGAGCACGCCCGAGCCCACGAAGGGAACCCCCATCAGGGTGAAGAGGCCCTGGATCGTGCCGTCCTCGCCGTTGGGGCCATGGAGCACCGGGAACCACACCTCCACCTCCAGGGCCCCCTCGGGGAAGCCGCGGAAGCCGGGCGGGCCGGGGTCGGCGGGAAGGTCGGCGGCCTCGGCCGGCACACCCCGTTCCAGCACCGCTTCGGCCACCGCCGGGGGCCACCAGCGCCCCCAGCGGTCGATGTAGAAGCAGCGCACCCCGTAGCGGGCCGCGTTGGCTCCGCTCTGGAGCGCCTCCCGCACGGTGCGGGCCGAGAGGATCGACACCGCGTGCTCACCGGAGGCCCCCCCGAAGACCAGGCCGAGGGTGGTGGCGGGTGGGGTCATGCCGCGGCGGAGGGGGCGCCAAACGTATCAGCGCTGCGGGGAACGGCCAGTCACCGGCCGGTTTCCCTCAGGCGACCGCCGTGCCGCTGAGGGAGAAGGCCCGCACCGCCTCGATGCGGACGTCCACCAGCTCCCCCGGGGTGATCGGGCGGCCGTCGCTTCGCCGGGCGGGGAAGAAGGTGAGCCGGTTGGTGCGGGTGCGGCCCATGCACTGGGAGGCGTCCTTCGGGTTCGCCCCCTCCACCAGCACCTCCTCGATGCGCCCCCGGTAGCGCTCGCTCCGCTCGCGTGCCTTCCGCTCCACCAGGGCATTGAGCCGCTGCAGCCGCTCCACCTTCAGCGCCTCCGGCAGCTGCTCGGGATGGTCGGCGGCGGGGGTGTTGGGCCGGGGCGAATAGGCGGCGGTGTTGAGCTGGTCGAAGCCGATCTCCTCCACCAGCTCCAGGGTGCGGCGGAACTGCTCCTCGGTCTCCCCGGGGAAGGCCACGATCACGTCGGCGCTCAGGGCGGCGTCGGGCATGCGGTCACGGATGCGGCCGACGATGCGGCGGTAGCGCTCGACGGTGTACCCCCGGGCCATGGCCCGCAGCACCTCGTCGTCGCCGCTCTGGAAGGGGATGTGGAAGTGCTCGCACACCTTCGGCAGTACGGCGCAGGCATCGATCAGCCGTTCGGTGAAGTAGCGGGGATGGCTGGTGGCGAAGCGGATCCGCTCGATGCCCGCCACCCCGTGCACGTCGTGGAGGAGATCGGTGAGGGTGTGGCGGCGCCGACCTTCGGCGGTGACCCCGGGCAGGTCGCGGCCATAGGCGTCGATGTTCTGCCCCAGCAGGGTCACCTCGCGGTAACCGCGGCGGGCCAGCTCCTCCATCTCGGCGCGGATGGCGGCTGGGGTGCGGCTCTGCTCGCGGCCGCGCACCGCCGGCACCACGCAGTAGGTGCACCGCTCGTTGCAGCCGTAGATCACGTTCACCCAGGCGCAGACGGCACTGTCCCGCCGCGCCGTGGTGATGTCCTCGAGGATGTGGTGCTCCCCGGTGGCCACCACCTGCTGACCGTTGGCCACGCGGGTGAGCAGCTCCTCCAGCCGGTTGGCGTGCTGGGGGCCCATCACCAGGTCGAGCTCGGGCACGCGCCTGAGCAGCGCCTCCCCCTCCTGCTGGGCCACGCAGCCGGCCACCACGAGGGTGAGGGCGGGGTTGCTCCGCTTCCGCCGGGCCTGGCGGCCGAGGTAGCTGTAGACCTTCTGCTCCGCGTTGTCGCGGATCGTGCAGGTGTTGTAGAGCACCAGGTCGGCGGAGTGCTCGT
>CAZVPB010000198.1:0-4004 GCA_964628165.1 uncultured Cyanobium sp. | reverse complement strand
AGGGCGTCGCCGGCGAGGATGGCGTTGGCCTCGCCGTAGACCTTGTGGCTGGTGGGCCGGCCGCGGCGCAGGTCGTCGTTGTCCATGGCCGGCAGGTCGTCATGGATCAGCGACATGGTGTGGATCATCTCCAGCGCCACCGCGGTGGGCAGCGCCCGCTCGCTGTCGCCGCCGGCCAGCTCGCAGGCGGCCAGACAGAGGATCGGCCGCAGCCGCTTTCCCCCCGCCAGCAGGGAATAGCGCATCGCCTCCCGCAGCGCCTCGGGCTGCTCCGGGGCGAGGGCGGCATCGAGGGCGGCCTCGACCCGCTCACGGGCCGCCTTCAGGTAGGCGGTGAAGTCGAAGCCGGTGCTCACCGCCAGCGTCATGGCCGAATCGGATTCGGCGGGATTCTCTCATCCGCGCCGGATCTGCGGCGGGACCGCTCCGTAGGATCCGCAGCCGCCGTGGACTGCCCGATGCGACGCCGGATCCTGCTGGGTTCCGCGACCGCCCTCGGCAGCGGCCTGCTCGCCTCCTGCACGATCCGCCGGGCAGGGGAGGCCTCCGGCGGCGGGCTGCCGCGGGTGCGCTGGCGGATGGCCACCAGCTGGCCGCCTTCGCTCGACACGATCTACGGCGGCGCCGAGACCGTGAGCCGGCGGGTGCGGGAACTGAGCGGCGGCCGCTTCCAGATCCAGCCCCACGCCGCCGGGGAGCTGGTGCCGGGGCTGGAGGTGCTGGAGGCGGTCCAGAACGGCTCGGTGGAGTGCGGCCACACCGCCAGCTACTACTACGTGGGGAAGAACCCCGCCTTCGCCTTCGGCACCGCGGTGCCCTTCGGCCTCACGGCCCAGCAGCAGAACGCCTGGCTCCTGGAGGCGGGCGGCCTCGATGCCCTCAACCGCCTCTTCGCCGACTACGGCGTGATCAGCTTTCCCGCCGGCAACACCGGCGCCCAGATGGGGGGCTGGTTCAAGCGCCGGCTCGAGGGCCTGGCCTCGCTGCGGGGCCTGAAGATGCGCATTCCGGGCCTGGGGGGCAAGGTGATGGCGGCCCTGGGCGTGAACGTGCAGGTGCTGCCCGGCGGCGAGATCTACCTGGCCCTCGACCGGGGCGCCATCGACGCCGCCGAATGGACCGGTCCCTACGACGACGAGAAGCTGGGCCTGCCGCGGGCGGCCCGCTACTACTACGCGCCCGGATGGTGGGAGCCGGGCCCCACCCTCAGCGCCCTGGTGAACCTGCAGGCCTGGCGGCGGCTGCCGGAGGAGTACCGCGCCATGTTCGCCACCGCCTGCCAGGAGGCCAACCTCACCATGCTCAGCCGCTACGAGGCCCTCAACGGCGCCGCCCTGAAGCGGCTGGTGGCCGGTGGCACCGAAACGCTGACCTACGGCGACGACATCCTCAGGGCGGCCCGAGAGGCCAGCGACCAGATCCTGGCCGACAACGCCGCGGCGGATGCGGCGTTCCGGCGCCTCCACGACCAGTGGCGGGCCTTCCGCGGGGAGGTGTCCGCCTGGAACCGGCTCAACGAGCTCGCCTTCGCCAACTTCGCCTTCGGCCGGGAGGGCGCGCCGTGAGGCGGGCCCTCGCCGTGGCGGCGGCGATCGACGGTCTCAACCGGCGTGTGGCCTGGCTGGCCCGCTGGTCGGTGCTGCTGATGCTGGGCCTGGGCGCCTGGAACGTGGTGGGCCGCTACGCCGGTCTGGCCCTGGGCCGGAACCTCAGCTCCAATGCCCTCATCGAGGCCCAGTGGTATCTCTTCAGCGTGGTGTTCCTGCTGGGGATGGGCTGGACCCTGGAGCGCCACGGTCATGTGCGGGTGGACGTGCTGCAGGGCCGCTGGTCGCCGCGGCGGCGGGCCCGGATCGATCTGTGGGGAACCCTCCTGCTGCTGCTGCCCTTCTCCGTGCTCATGGTGGTGCTCTCCCTGGGGCCGGCGCTCAGTTCCTGGCGCCTGGCGGAGGGATCGCCGGATCCGGGAGGGCTGCCGCGCTACCTGGTGAAGGCGCTGATCCCGCTCGGTTTCGGATTGCTGAGCCTGCAGGGCATCGCCGAGGCGATCAAGGCGCGGGCGGCATGCCGCGGCGGGGACGCCGGCCCGGCAGAGGTCAGCGGCTAGCACCGGCATGGAGATCGAGATCCTGGGTTGGGTGATCGGGTTCGACCCCGCCGCGATCCTGGCGCCGGCCATGTTCCTGGCCCTGGTGGCGGCCCTGCTCAGCGGCTATCCGGTGGCCTTCGGGCTCGGCGGCGTGGCCGTCGTCTTCGCCCTGGTGGGCATGGCGCTGGGGGTGATCGATCCCCGCTTCGTGAATGCGCTGCCGCAGCGGATCTTCGGGATCATGGGCAACTTCACCCTCCTGGCGATCCCGGCCTTCGTGTTCATGGGGGCGATGCTCGAGAAATCGGGCATCGCCGAGCGGCTGCTGGAGACGATGGGTCGCCTGATGGGCCGGCTGCGGGGCGGCCTGGCCCTGGCGGTGGTGCTGGTGGGGGCGCTGCTGGCGGCCACCACCGGGGTGGTGGCCGCCACGGTCACCACCATGGGGCTCATCTCCCTGCCGGCGATGCTGCGGGCCGGCTACGACAGAGCCCTGGCCACCGGGGTGATCGTGGCTTCCGGCACCCTCGGCCAGGTGATTCCCCCCAGCATCGTGCTCGTGGTGCTGGCCGATCAGCTCGGCGTGTCGGTGGGAGATCTCTTCCTGGGGTCGCTCATCCCGGGGCTGCTGATCGCCGCCGTCTTCGCCCTCTACGTGGTGGTGATCGCCACCCTGCAGCCGCAGCTGGCACCTCGACAGGCACCGGTCGCCGCCGGGACCTCCTCTCCGGGCAGGGTCCTGCGGGTGATGGTGCCGCCGCTGGCCCTGATCCTGCTGGTGCTGGGCAGCATCTTCCTCGGGGTGGCCACCCCCACCGAGGCGGGTGCCCTCGGCGCCCTCGGCGCCACCGCCCTGGCCGTCCTGGAGGGCGGCTTCAGCCGCCGCGGCCTCGCCGAGGTCTGCGAGCAGACCCTGAACACCACCGCCATGGTGATGACGATCCTGCTGGGCTCCACCGCCTTCAGCCTGGTGTTCCGGGGCGTGGGCGGCGACGAGCTGATCGCCCGGGCGCTGCTGCATCTTCCCGGCGGCCGCCTGGGATTCCTGCTGGTGAGCATGCTCACGATCTTCGTGCTCGGTTTCTTCATCGACTTCTTCGAGATCGCCTTCATCGTGGTGCCGCTGCTGCTGCCCACCGCGAGGCAGGTGCTCGGCCCGGAGGCGCTGGTGTGGCTGGGGGTGCTGATCGGCACGAATCTGCAGACGTCGTTCCTCTCGCCCCCCTTCGGCTTCGCGCTCTTCTATCTGCGGGGAGTCAGCCCGCCGGAGGTGAGCACCCGCGCCATCTACCGCGGTGCGGTGCCCTTCATCGCCCTGCAGTTGCTGGTGCTGGGGCTGATCCTTGCCTTTCCTCAGCTGGTGACGGCGCTGCCGTCGATGGCGCGGCTCAGGTGACCGGCTGATGGCGGGGAGCGAGCCGGTCAGGCGGTGCCGGGGCCGGCATGCGCAACAGCGGCACGAGGGTGTTGAGCCCCAGCATCAGGAAGGAGAAGGCGCCCACCGCCGCGAGAACCCGCAGGGGGAGAGGCATTCCCCGCTCTTCCAGATCCCTCTCCCCGTCCTCCGGTCCACGGTTCACAGAACTTCACAATAGGGTGACGGAACGATGAGTCCCCGCACATGCATCCTCTCTTCTCCCTTGCCTACCTGGTCTGTTTCGCCCTGATCGCAGGCGGTGCCTTCGCTCTGATGACCCAGACCCTGCGCCGTGGAGAGGCCCCGGGACGCCGTCGGCATCCCGAGGCCCCGCGCCCCGGCGAGAGGCTGCTCGTGGTGGATCTCGAGAGGGAGCGCCTCGAGCAGCTCTATCGCCAGCCCTCCTGAGAGGGCAGGGCCTCAGCCCACGAATTCCCGCCGCGGAGCCGAGACCCCGGCGGGTGCGTGGCCCTTGAGATAGGCCAGCATCGTGTCGGC
>CAZVPB010000197.1:0-4045 GCA_964628165.1 uncultured Cyanobium sp. | reverse complement strand
TCTTCTCGTCCGGCTGCAGCACCCGGCTCTTCTTCTCCAGGCCGGCCACCACCCGTTCGATCGCTTCGTTGAGATCCGCCTGCTCCACCGCCCTGCGGTTGTTGCGCGCCGCCAGCAGCGCCGCCTCGTTCACGAGATTGGCCAGGTCGGCGCCGGCGAAGCCGCTGGTGGCCTGGGCGATCTGGTCGAGATCGACCGCCTCCGACAGCTTCACCTTGTTGGCATAGATCTCGAGGATCTTGCGGCGGCCGGAGAGGTCGGGGCGGTCCACCAGCACCTGGCGGTCGAAGCGGCCCGGCCGCAGCAGCGCGGCATCGAGGGTCTCCGGCTGGTTGGTGGCGGCCAGCACGATCACCGGCTTGTCCTGGGCCGAGAAACCGTCCATCTCCGTGAGCAGCTGGTTGAGGGTCTGCTCCCGTTCGTCGTTGCCGCCCACCACCCCCATCGAGCCGGAGCGGCTCTTGCCGATGGCATCGAGTTCGTCGATGAAGATGATGCACGGCGCCTTCTTCTTGGCCTCCTCGAAGAGATCCCGCACCCGCGCCGCACCGGCACCCACGAAGAGCTCCACGAACTCCGAGCCGGAGATGATGAAGAAGGGCACGCCCGCCTCACCGGCCACCGCCTTCGAGAGCAGCGTCTTGCCGGTGCCGGGAGGACCCACCAGCAGCACCCCCTTGGGGATGCGGGCGCCGATGGCGGTGTAGCGGTCGGGCTTCTTCAGGAAGTCGACGATCTCGGTGAGTTCCTGCTTGGCTTCCTCCACCCCCGCCACGTCGGCGAAGGTGACCCGCGAGGCCTCGTCGGGGACGTAGACCTTGGCCTTCGACTTGGTGAAGCTCAGGGCCCCCTGGGCCCCTCCCATCTGGCGCCGGGCGAAGAACTGCAGCACCAGGATGAAGATCAGCGGCGGCACCACCCAGCCCAGAAGCGTGGTGAAGAAGTTGGGCCGCTTCGGCGGCGCCGCGGCGAATTCCACACCGTGCTTCTCGAGCCGCTGGGGCAGTTCCATGTCGAAGATCGGCGTGGTGCCGAAGATCGTCGGCGCCCCCTCGGAGGGGGGCTGCTTCAGCTCGTAGCGGATCTGGTCCTGGGTGATGTAGGCCCGCTTGACGTTGTCGTCCTCCACCTGGTCGATGAAGAGCGAATAGGGCACCCGCGGCACCTGCATCGACTGGTTCGGCAGGAAGTTGGAGAACAGCAGCAGCACCCCGACCCCGATCAGAATCAGGTTGATCAGACCGAATCGGCGGTTGGGGCGGTTGTCGTCCTGGCGGATCGGCATGGGCGGGCAGGAGCGTCACGGCCCAAACTAGGCAGGGGCGGGACGCTCCGAACGGACGGTCTTCCGCCCGCCGCCGGGCTAGACCGGGAATTCCCCTCCCCCTCCGCGATGAGTCTCGAGCAGCTGGACGCCTTCCTGGCCCATGCCCGCGGCAATCCCGATCTCGACCGCCGGCTCCATGACCACCAGGACCCCCTCGACCTCTCCGGCTTCCTGGCGATGGCACGCGCCGCCGGCTTCGAGGTGGTGGAGGCGGACGTGATCGCCGCCCAGCAGCGGCAGGAGGAGGAGCTGAGCGATGAGGAACTGCAGCGGCGGGCCGGCGAGGAGGCCCGGCGGCTGCGTCACTTCATTCCCGGCTGAGTCCATGCCGGAACGGGTGAGGGACTACCCCCGGCCGCCGGCGCTGGTGCCCTGCGGGCGCCATGTGCGGGTGGAGGCGCTGGGACAGGTGCTGGCCGACACCCGCCGCAGCCTGCGGGTGCTGGAGACCTTCCATCCCCCCACCTTCTACCTGCCGCCGGAGGCGGTGAACCGCGACCTGCTGGTGAGCGCGCCGGGGCGCAGCTTCTGCGAGTGGAAGGGGGTGGCCCGCTACTTCGACGTGGTGAGCCCCGGCGGCGCGGCGGACGGGCGGCACCTGCGGCGGGCGGTGTGGTGCTACCCCGATCCGAGCCCCGCCTTCCGGGAGCTGGCCGGCTGGTTCGCTCTGTACCCCGCCCTGATGGACGGCTGCTGGGTGGACGGCGAGCGGGTGACGCCCCAGCCGGGGGGGTTCTACGGCGGCTGGATCACCAGCGACGTGGAGGGCCCCTTCAAGGGGGATCCGCGGCATCCGGAACTGATCTGAGATCTGAGCCATGGAACCCCGGAACCGGTGGCTGCTGCCGGGCCTGAGCAATGCCACCCTGCTCCGCTTCCTGCTCGTCTGCGCCTGCGGATGGGCGGTGGTGCGGCTGCTGGAGTTCTTCATGCTGCCGGTGACGCTCTTCCTGGTGGCGGCGGTGCTGGCGGTGCTGCTGGAGTCACCGGTGCGGCGGCTGAGCCGGCTGATGCCCCGCTCCATGGCGATCCTGCTCACCGTGGTCGCCGCGGTGGCCCTCGCCGGTGGCTTCACGGCCGTGCTCGGGCTGCAGCTCGTGCAGCAGGGCCAGGCCCTCATGGCCGCTCTGGAGTCGACCCTGCGGGACAGCCGACTGCCGATCGCCCGGACGCTGCAGGAACTGGATCTCGGCCAGGCGCTGCAGCTGCTCCGCAGCAGCTTCGGCAAGGGGCTCGGCCTTCTGGGGGGAGCCTTCTCCAACCTGATGGGGCTGGTGGTGCTGCTGGTGCTCACCATCTACATGCTCGCCGACCAGGGCCGCCTGTGGCGGGTCCTGGTCGGCCAGCTGCCGCAGCCCTTCGGCCGGCGCTTCGAGATCGCCGTGGAGCGCAACGTGCTCGGCTTCCTGCGCGGTCAGCTGCTGCTGGTGGCCTTTCTCACCTCCGCCAGCGCCATTCTCTTCTCCCTGCTGGGCGTGAACTTCGCCCTGGTGCTGGCCGTGGTGGTGGGCGTGCTGGATGCCATCCCCGGCATCGGCGCCACCCTGGGGGTGACGGTGGTGGTGGGTCTGGTGCTGCTCACCCAGGACCCCTGGCTCGCCCTGCGCGTGCTGGTCGGCAGCGTGCTGCTGCAGCAGCTTCAGGACAACGTCATCCATCCACGGGTGATGGGGCGTGCCCTCTCCCTCCACCCCCTGGTGCTGTTCTTCTCCCTCTTCGTGGGGGAGCGGATCGCCGGACTGCTGGGGGTGTTCCTGGCGATCCCGGTGGCCGGGATGATCGTGAACTGGCCGGGCGGCGAAGCGGCGGAGGCGGTCCCTCAGCCGCCGGAGAGCGGCGGCTGATCTGCTTCGGCGGGCCGCAGCCGCCAGAGCAGGTCCGCGCCGATCCGCTCCAGCCCCAGCGAATGCCAGGGCAGCGCCTCCTCCATGCGGACCAGCCCCAGCTCCCCCAGGGGGGTGCGGGCGGGCAGGCCGCCCAGCAGCTTCGGGGCGATCACGGCGGCGATCTCCTGCACACATCCCTCCCGCAGGGCGGAGGCCGCCAGCTCCGGCCCGCATTCCCACAGCACCTGGTTGCAGCCCCGCCCCGCCAGGGCCTCCAGCAGCGCCGTGGGGGTGCAGGGTTCCAGGGGGAGCAGGTCCACACCGCGCTGCCGCAGCGGCTCGAGGCGCCCGGCGGGGGCACCGGCGGCGTGGGCCACCAGGGTGGGGGCGGTGGCGACGTCCCACAGGCGGGCCGTCTGTGGCAGGTCGAGTCCACGGCTGAGGACCACCCGCAACGGTTCGGCGCGCCGGAGGCCGCGGCTGGTGAGCAGCGGATCGTCGGCCCGCACCGTCGCCCCCCCCACGATCACCGCGTCGCAGTCCGCCCGCAGACGGTGCACCCAGGCGCGGGCGGCGGGGCCGCTGATCCACTGGCTCGCGCCGTTGGGCAGGGCCGTGCGGCCGTCGAGGCTCATGGCCCACTTGAGGACGGCGAACGGCCGGCCGGTGCCGACCCGGTGGAGGAAGGCATGGTTGAGGGCCCGGGCCGCCGCCTCCTCCACCCCCTCGATCACCGTGACGCCGGCCTGCCGCAGCCGTTCGATCCCGCCCCCCGCCACGCGGGGATGGGGATCGACCATCGCCACCACCACGGTCGCGAGGCCGGCAGCGAGCACCGCCTGGCTGCAGGGCGGTGTGCGGCCGTGGTGGCAGCAGGGCTCGAGCGTCACCA
>CAZVPB010000196.1:0-4067 GCA_964628165.1 uncultured Cyanobium sp. | reverse complement strand
GAAAGGCGGCCAGGGTGGTGTGGGCGCGGGCGTAGGGCTCGGCGGTGGCGATCGAGTAGCGGGGGCCGCAGACGCTGCAGCTGATGAAGGGGTAACCGAAGCGGCGGTCGGCGGGATCTTCCAGTTCGGCGAGGCAGGCCGGGCAGGGGGCGCGGTCGGCGGCCAGCGCCGGCGCCACCAGCCCCACCCCGAGGGGCCGGGGCGGTTCGGCGACGATCCGCACACCGTTCGCACGGCTTCCCGGCGAGGCCGGCAGCCAGGTGGCCTCCAGCGCGTCGAGCCGTGCCACCGCCGGAAGAGCGCCCGGCAGGGCCGCCAGGAACCGCTCCAGCCTGGCGGGCTCCCCCTCCAGCTCGATCCGCACCGCGCCGGCCACGTTGGCCACGCTGCCGGCGAGGCCGAGGCGGCAGGCCAGACGATGCACGGCGGGACGGAATCCCACCCCCTGCACCACGCCGCGGCAGTGGAGCCGCAGACGGCCGCCGTGGTTCATCCCCCGCCGGCGGCGGCGGCCACGGGCAGCAGCCGTCCGAGCAGTTCGGCGATGCCCTCACCGGTGCGGGCCGACACCTCCAGCACCGCCGCCTTCGGCGCCACGCCCGCGATCGCGGCGCGGGCGGCGGCGCGGTCGAAGCCCACCGCCCCGGCCAGGTCGATCTTGCTGATCACCACCAGATCGGCGCTGTGGAAGGTGGAGGGGTACTTGAGGGGCTTGTCCTCCCCCTCGGTCACCGAGAGCATCACCAGCCGCAGCGATTCGCCGAGGTCGTAGGCGGCGGGGCACACGAGGTTGCCCACGTTCTCCACCACCAGCAGATCCAGATCCTCCAGGCGGAGGCCGGCGTGCTCGAGTTCGTGCACGCCGCGGTGGACCATGGCGGCCTCGAGATGGCAGGCCCGGCCGGTGGTGAGCTGGACGGCGGCGAGCCCCGCCTGCCTCAGCCGCCGCGCGTCGTTGTCGGTGGCCAGGTCCCCCACGATCGCCGCCATCGCCGCCGGCGCGGTGACCTCCCGGGCGAGGCGCTCGAGCAGGGCGGTCTTGCCCGATCCCGGCGAGGAGAGCAGATTCACCACCCGCACGCCGGCGGCCGCGAACCGGCGGCGGTTGGCGGCGGCCTGAGCGTCGTTGTGGCTCAGCAGGTCGTGGGCGAGGTGGAGGTGGCGCGGCCCGGTTCCGGTGACGGCGCAGCCGCAGTCGGTGCACATGCCGGGGACTCCCGCGATTCCCTCCGAATCCTGGCAAGGTCCGCCGGATCCGGCAGGAAGTCAGGAATCACTGGCCAATCACTTGCCTTCGTTCACGCCCCGGTTGATCACGCAGCCGGCGGTGGCCCCCAGGGCCGCGCCGCCCACGCGGTTGCGCCATCCGTTGCGGGGAATCAGGGCACCGGCGACGCCGCCGAGCAGGGCGCCGTTGGTGCAGCGCTCCCGGTTGGCCCGCTGATCACCCTCGCGGTCCTCGGCGGGGGCAGGGGTGGCCACGGCGAGCAGAGCGAAGGACGCCAGGGCGAGGATCGGCGTGCGCATGGAATCAGGACGTACGTACCCGTGCGCAGAGGATAACGAGTTCCTCAGATCAGTTCCAACGAGGCCAGCTGCAGCTCCCGCCCCCGGCGCAGGTCCCGGCTGATCGCCCCGCACCGTGGGCATTCGCAGACTCCGTCCGCCGCCGTGAAGAGGGCCCGGCATACCCCGCACCAGCATTCGCCCGGCACCTCCTCGATGTGCAGCTCGGCCCCCTCGGCAATGGTGTCCCGCCACACCACCTCGTGGGCGAAGCGCAGGGCCTCGGGCTCCACCCCCGCCAGGGCGCCGATGCGCAGGGTGATCGCCGTGATCCGCCCGGCACCGTGGGCGGCGGCCTGCTCGAGGGCCAGGTCCCGCACGGTCTCCATCAGGCTGAGTTCGTGCATGCCCTCAGCCCTTCAGCCAGCCCCGCAGCAGGCGGCGGGCGGCGGGGAGCGCGTTCCGCAGGGAAGTGGAGAAGACGCTGCCGTGGCCGAAGCAGGAGGCGGGCACGAGCAGTTCCCATGCCGCCGGGCTGGCGCCGAAGAGCGCCTGTGCCAGGGCCACGAGGGTGACCGGCTCGAGCCGGTGGCTGTCCAGCCCGCCGCCCGCCGTCACCGCAGCAGCGACGTGATGCAGGAGCGGCTGCGCCTCCTCCGGCGCCAGCCAGGCATCCACGAAGAGGACCCGCCTCACCGCGGCAACCTCCGCCGCCAGCTCGGGGGTGAGCTGCTGCACCCGCCGCAGGACGCAACCTTCCGGGGGCCCCGCCGTCTCCAGCTCCTCCAGCAGCCGCCAGCCCACGCCGTCGTCGCCGCGCAGGGGGTTGCCGATGCCGATCACCAGGGCTGCGGCCGGGGGCCCGGCCGGCTCCGCCGATCCGGTTGCGATCACCCGCGGCAGCGCTCCGCCAGCAGCGCGCCGGCGGCATCGACGAGCTGGATCCGCAGCGGCATCTGGCCCGCCGCGTGGGTGGAGCAGGAGAGGCAGGGATCGAAGCAGCGGATGCCCGCCTCCACGCGGTTGAGCAGGGGCTCGGGGATCTCGGCCCCGGCCGGCACCGGGTCGGTGATGTACTCGCGGGCGATCTGGGCCACGGTGCGGTTCATCGCCAGGTTGTTCTGGCCGGTGGCGATGATCAGGTTCACCCGTTCGATCAGGCCGTCGTCGTCCACCCGGTAGTGGTGGAAGAGGGTGCCGCGCGGCGCCTCGCTCACCCCCACCGCCTCGTTGCGGTTGAGGCTGGCACGGGAGCGGACCCGGCCCGTCTGCAGCTCGGGATCGTTCACGAGCTGCTCGATGCTCTCGAGGCAGGCCACGATCTCCACCAGGCGGGCGTGGTGATAGGCGAAGGAGGAGGTGACCACACCGGAATCGCCACCGGAGCGCTGCCGCAGCTCGGCCAGTTCGGCATCGGCCCAGGGGCTGCCGACGCCGTCGCAGACGTTGAGGCGGGCCAGGGGCCCCACCCGGTACATGCCCTCCGGATAGCCCAGGGGCCGGTAATAGGGAAACTTGAGATAGCTCCAGTCCTCCACCGCCTCGCCGAGGAAGTCGTGGTAGTCGTCCTCGCTGAGCTGGTCGGCCACGATCGTGCCGTCGCTGGCCCGCAGCCGGATGAGCCCGTCGATGTGTTCCCAGCGGCCACCGGGACCCACCAGTCCCATGAAGAGGGAGGGAAACTCACCGAAGCTGCGCTGCTCCCGCTCCAGGGGTCCGTCCAGCAGCTTCTTGTAGAGCTCGAGGGCGAGCCGCACCGTGTCCTTCGCCTCCGGCAGCCGCTCGAGGATCCAGGCGCGCGCCTCGTCGCTCAGGGGAGTGCGCACACCGCCGGGCACGGCCCAGGCCGAATGGATCCTGCGGCCCCCCAGCAGTTCGAGGATCTGCTGGCCGAACTGGCGCAGGCGGATGCCGGCGCGGGCCAGGTCGGGGTCGGCCGCCATCAGGCCGAACACGTTGCGCCGGGCAGGATCGCTCTCCCAGCCCAGCAGGAAGTCGGGGCTGCTGAGGTGGAAGAAGGAGAGGGCGTGGGACTGGGTGAGCTGGGCCAGGTTGAGCAGCCGCCGCAGCTTCGCCGCCGCCGGCGGGATCGCCACCGCCAGCAGCTTGTCGCCCGTCTTGGCCGCGGCCAGCAGGTGGCTCACCGGGCAGATGCCGCAGATCCGCGCCGTGATGCCCGCCATCTCGGTGAAGGGGCGGCCCTCGCAGAACTTCTCGAAGCCGCGGTACTCCACCACATGGAAACGGGCATCGGCCAGGCGCCCCGCCTCATCGAGGTGGAGGGTGATCTTGGCGTGACCCTCGATGCGGGTCACGGGATCGATGACGACGGTGCGGGTCATGGATTCAGCCGAAGCGAAGCATGGAGGCGCCTTCCATCCGCGGCTCCTCGCCGGCCAGAAGCGGAACGAGGGCGGCGCGGATCCGCTCGGCGGAGGGGGGGCAGCCGGGCAGGAAGAGATCCACAGGGATCACCTCGTGGAGCGGCATCACCCGCTCGAGCAGTTCCGGCACGATGCCGGGGGCGTGGGGGAAGGTGGCGCCGGTGTCGGCCAGTTCCA
>CAZVPB010000195.1:0-4069 GCA_964628165.1 uncultured Cyanobium sp. | reverse complement strand
CGGCGGGCAGCACGTCGGGCCGGGCCGAGAGCAGCTGGCCGAGCTTGATGAAGGCGGAACCGAGCTCGAGGAACTTCGCCGTGAGCCAGCGGGCCCGGCGGCGCTGGCGGAGGGCCTGCCGCTCCGGGGTGAAACCGCCTGGGTAGGTCCAGCGGCGGCCGTCCCACCACAGTCCGAAGAGCAGCTGCAGCGCCAGGCCCCAGATCCGCAGGGGCCTGCCGATGCGGCCCCGCCAGCCGGGGGTGCGGCGCCGGGAACCGGCGGTGGCGGTCATCAGGAGGGTTGCCGGGGTTCCTGCTCGAGCCGTCGGGAGAGCTCGGCCACCCGGGCCCGCAGGGCGTCGATCCGGTCCTGGGTGGCGAGGCTGCCGCCCTCCGCCTCGCCGGCGGGCGACGCGGCCGCCTCGCGGCCTGCGCCGCCCTCGATCCTGGCCGCCTCCTGCTCCACCTCCTCCCAGAAGAGGCTCCACTCGCGCCGGAACCGCTCCGGGGCCTCCTGGGCGGCCACCGCCAGCTCCGCGGCGGTGTCGGCGAGGCCGCTGCCGAGACGGGCGGCCAGACGCGAGGCGGCTGCCTGGAGCAGGGTCTGGGGAGCGGTCATGCCGTCGCCGGGGGAATGTCGGAACTGTGGCAGAT
Organism: uncultured Cyanobium sp.; assembly: GCA_964628165.1. Lineage (GTDB taxonomy): Bacteria > Cyanobacteriota > Cyanobacteriia > PCC-6307 > Cyanobiaceae > Cyanobium. The sequence continues at coordinate 3,434 of CAZVPB010000195.1, read as the reverse complement.
CAGGGGAGGGGAGGGGGTGGGGCCGCGGGCAGGGGCGGCGGCTCGATCCGGTCAGGAAGGGGCATGGTGTCCACCTGCGGAGGCTCGAAGGAGGCTTCGGGCTCGGGCTCACGCCGGCGGGGTTCCGCCGCCGGCGCTTCCGGCTCCGCCGGGAAGTCGTCCAGCTCCTCCTGCTCGAGGCGGGCGCGGTCCCGCTCCTCGAGTTCCTTGCGCCGCTCCTCGAGTTCCTTGCGCTGCCGCTCCTTCTCCTCCCGGTCCCGGGCCAGCCGCTCGAGGTCCGGCCGCAGGTCCCCCTCGTCCTCGCCGGCGCGGCGCCGCAGATCGTCCAGGCCGGTGCCGGGTGCCGGCTTGGCCCGGAAGCGCTGCTCGGACCCCCCCCCCTCGCTGCGCTGAAAGGCGGTGAACCGCTGGGTGAGCCCGTAGCCGAGGCCGAAGCAGACCCCCACCACCAGCCACACGCGCCAGGAATGGCGGCTGCCGGCATCACGCTTCGTGGGGAGCGGATCCATGGGGGCGGGCGCGGCTGGCGCCATCTTGCCCCTAGGTGGTGTAGTCGGCATTGATGCGCACGTACTGATCGGAGAGATCGCAGCCCCAGGCGACCGCCGCCCCGGACCCGCGGCCCACCCGCAGGACGATCGCCACGGTGTCGTCCGCCAGATAGGTCCCGGCTGCCCGTTCCCTCAGATAGCCGGAGGCGGCCGCCCGGTCGAAGGGCAGGGGACGTCCCGCCGCCATGAGCTGGTGGGGGCCAAGCCAGAGGTCGATGGCCTCCGGATCCACCTCGACACCGGCCCGGCCCGCCGCCGCCACGATGCGCCCCCAGTTGGGATCGCGGCCGTGGACGGCGCATTTCACGAGCGAGGAGCCGCAGACGGTCAGGGCGACCGCCCGGGCCGCCGCCTCGTCGGCAGCGCCCTCCACCCGCACCTCGATCAGGCAGGTGGCGCCTTCGCCGTCGCGGGCCACGGCCCGGGCCAGGTGCCGGGCCGCCGCCGTGAGGCCCTCCTCCAGGGCGGCGTGGTGCTCGCCCGGCAGCGGCTCACCGGCGGCGAAGGCCAGCAGGGTGTCGTTGGTGCTGGTGTCGCCGTCCACGGTGATGGCGTTGAAGGAACGCTCCACCGCGCGCCGCACCATGCCCTGCCACACGGGCGCCGGCACGCCGGCGTCGCAGCTGAGGGAGGCCAGCATGGTGGCCATGGCGGGGTGGATCATGCCGGACCCCTTGGCCATGCCGCCGATCCGCACCCGGCGGCCGCCCAGCTCGGCCTCCAGGGCGATCTGCTTGTCGACCAGATCGGTGGTGAGGATCGCCGCGGCGGCGGCGCCGCCGCCGTGGGGGCCGAGCGCCTCCACCAGCGGTCCCAGACCCGCCAGCAGCGTGTCCATCGGGATCGGCACGCCGATCACGCCGGTGGAGCAGATCAGCACCTCCTGCTCCGCCAGGCCCAGCCGGTCCGCCAGGGCGGCGGTGGCCCGGAGGCTGTCGAGGCGGCCCCGCTCGCCGGTGCAGGCGTTGGCCTGGCCGGAGTTGGTGAGCAGGGCCCTCGCATGGCCGCCGGTGGCCGCCAGCCGCTCGGCGCAGAGATCCACGCAGGCGGCCCGCACCCGGTTGGTGGTGAAGCTGCCGGCGCACACCGCCCCGGCCGGCGCCACCACCAGAGAGAGATCGGGGTTGCCGGAGGGCTTGAGCCCGGCGGTGACCCCGGCGGCGAGGAATCCCCGCGGCGCCGTGATGCCCCCCTCCACGGGCCGCCAGGCGGAGGCGGGGTCGGCTGCGGCAGCAAAGGAGGAGGACACGGGAGGGGGCCGTTCGCTCTGGCATCCTCTCCCGGAACGGGCAGGCGGCCGGCCTAGGGTCGGCGCCCCCTCTCCCCGCTTCGTTCCTGGGTTCCCCGGCCGCCCCCCGCCAGCGCCGCATCGGCCTCACCGGCGGCATCGCCACGGGCAAGAGCACGGCGGCGCGGCTGCTGGGGGAAAGGTTCGGCCTGCCGGTGCTCGATGCCGACCGTTTCGCGCGGGAGGCCCTCGAACCCGGCACGGCCGCCCTGGAGGCGGTGCTGGACCGCTACGGCGAGGAACTGCGCCGCCCGGACGGCAGCCTCGACCGGGCGGCCCTGGGGCGGATCGTGTTCAGCCGGCCGGCGGAGCGCCGCTGGCTCGAGGACCTGGTGCACCCGATCGTGCGCCGGCGCTTCACCAACGAGCTGGAGCGCCTCGCCGCCGCGCCGGTGGTGGTGCTGATGATTCCCCTCCTCTTCGAGGCGGGGCTGGAGCCCCTCTGCGGCGAGGTGTGGGTGGTGGACTGCGACGAGGCCGAGCAGCTGCGCCGCCTCGTGGAGCGGGACGGACTCACCACGGCGGAGGCCCGGGCCCGGCTCGCGAGCCAGTGGCCGCAGGCGCGCAAGCTCGAACGGGCCGATGTGGTGATCGACAACCGGAGCACGCTGGACGACCTGATGGGCCAGCTGAAGCGGGCCCTCAGCCCTTCAGCTTCTCGTTGAGGATGCGGTTGGCGAGCTTCGGATCGGCGCGGCCGCCGGTGCGCTTCATCAGCTGGCCCACGAAGAAGCCCTGCAGCTTCGTCTTGCCGCCGCGGAACGCCTCCACCTCGGCCGGATGGGCCGCCAGCAGTTCCTCCACGATCGCCGTGATCGCCGCCGGATCGCTGATCATGCCCAGGCCCCGCTCCTCCACCAGAGCCCGGGGGGAACCGCCCTGGGCCAGCAGGTCCGGGAGGATCTCCTTGGCGATCTTGCCGCTGATCGTGCCGGCCTCGATCAGCCCGGTCAGCTCGGCCAGCTGGACGGGGCGGAAGGGCAGATCCTCGTAGGAGAGCCGGTTGGCATTCACGTGGGCCGCGATGTCGCCCATCACCCAGTTGGCCACCGCCTTGGCATCGCCGCCGGCGGCGACGGCCGCCTCGAAGTAGTCGGCCATGGGCCTCTCGTCGGTCAGCACCCTGGCGTCGTAGGCGGAGAGACCGAACTCCTCCACGTAGCGGTGCCGCTTGGCCGCCGGCAGTTCGGGCAGCTCGGCGCGCCAGGCCTCCCGCTGCGCCTCGCTCACCTCGATCGGGCCCAGATCCGGCTCGGGGAAATAGCGGTAGTCGCTGCTGCCCTCCTTGGAGCGCATGCTGCGGGTGACCTGCCTGCCCTCGTCCCAGAGCCGGGTTTCCTGCACGATCTCCTCGCCGGCCTCGAGGGCGTGGATCTGGCGGGCGATCTCATGGTCGCAGGCCTTCTGGATGGCGGAGAAGGAGTTCATGTTCTTGATCTCCACCTTCGTGCCGAAGGGGGCGTCCGGGCCGCGGCGCACGGAGATGTTCACGTCGCAGCGGAGGGATCCCTCCTGCATGTTGCCGTCGCTCACCCCCAGATAGCGCATGATGCGGCGGAGCTCGGAGGCGTACTCGGCCGCCTCCCGGCCGGTGC
>CAZVPB010000194.1:0-4081 GCA_964628165.1 uncultured Cyanobium sp. | reverse complement strand
TCAGGCGGGCTTCACCCAGGGGACGGACCATCCTTCGCCCCCCACCTCGAGGCCGGCCTGAGGGCTGCCGGCATCGAGGACCAGTTGCGGAGCCCGGCCCCGCCGGCGCCACAGCCGCAGCCGCAGCTGCCCCCGGGTCGTGTCGCGGCAGCCGACCCGGAGTCCGTCGGCCGTAGGCACCCGCACCAGGACGCCCTCATCACTGCAGCTGCCCACCAGTTCCACCCGGTGGCTTCGGTTCTCGGCCCACATGCGCCAGCGACCCCATGGTTCCACCTCCCAGCCCAGCCGTGCGTTCCAGGGCACGAACTCGTGGAAGTCGCCGCGATGGTGAATCCCCACCAGGCCCGCCGTCTCCGGCCTGCCGAGCACCCTGCGGATGCCACCGGCGGCGGTGAGGGTGAGATCGGGATGCTGCGGGAAGGCGTTGCACTGCATCCAGAACCAGCGGTCCGGGAAGGATCCGCCCCAGTTCTTCTCCGCATAGGCGGGCACCCGCTCGAAGCGGCGGTGGAGGCAAGGCTCGGGTGAGGAAGCGGGCCGTCGCCACTCGATCCAGCCGCTGGCCAGGCCGTGGGCCATGAGGATCTGCCAGCCCGGCTCGAAGATCGGGAAGCGGGAGAGCCAGCCGGCCGTGGACTGCTGGCGGCGACGGGGCGCCCCCCAGCCGTAGCGGGGCTCCACGGCGAAGCACCAGCGGATCTCCTCCCCCGTGTCGGGAATCAGGACGCAGCCGCCGTGGTGGCGTTCGGAAGCGTGGAAGAATTCGCCGGAACATCTGCCCACCTGGCCGTGCCCGAGCCGGTCGTGGTCGGCCCAGAACGTGGAGAGATCGGGGAAGGAACGGGCCACGAGCTGATCCTGGGGACCGAGGATCTGGATGGCGCCGCCGAAGCCCGCCGGCATCTCCCCCCGGCAGGATCCCTCCGGGATCTGCATGGACATCATGAAGGCGATCGAGCCGGCCTCCGCCGCCGGCTCCGGCGGCAGCGTCAGCCGGTAGTACCAGCCCTCGAAGAAGGGGCGGCGCCTTCCATCCCAGTGGCAGCCGCTGTGGGGACGCCGGGACATGGTCAGTGGGCTTGCAGTTCCGCTTCCACCGCCTCGTAGAGCGACAGGAAATTGCCTTCGCCGAATCCCACCGCAGCGGTACCGCGCCGCTCGATGAACTCGAGAAAGAACAGGGCACCGGTGAAGATCGGCAGCGAGAAGATCTGCAGCAGCAGCGATCCGGGCTCGTCGGGCTTCCAGTCCACCAGGACCTGGCTCTCGCCGAGGGCCTGCAGCTCCGGCCGGGGCAGGTCCGGCCCTGTCGCAAGGTCCAGGCGCTTGCGCAGACGCTCGTGGTAGGCCGGTGGAGCGGGCAGGAAGGGCATCCCCTGACGGCGCAGCCGGCTCACCGTCTCGAGGATCGGCTCGGCCCTCAGAGCGAGATGCTGGATGCCGGCGCCCCGGTGCACAGTGAGGAAGTCCTGGATCTGGGAGCGGGGCGAGGCGGGCTCGTTGACGTTGAAGTAGAGCCCTCCGCCTCGAGCGCGCAGCACCTGGCTGCGCAGTCCCGAGCGCTGCGTGCCGATCAGGAAGTCCTGCTGCCGCTCGAAGCCGAACAGGTGCTGGTAGCGCCGCGCCGCCGCGTCCATCTCTCCGGCGGGAACGTTCAGCACCACGTGGTCGATCACCGGGTCGGGCGGAGGTGAAGGGCGCGCAGGCTCCCGGCGCTGCACCAGGGTGTGGCGGACGCTGCCCCAGCCGGGTACCCGGCCCCATGACTCCGCCGCGATGTCCTCGTGCAGCTCCTCCAGCGGGGCCAGGTCGCCGGGGGGGGCGGGGCTGGGGCCCTGGCCCTGGCCATCGCGTTCCAGCAGGGTCGACAGATCGTCCACCTCCAGGGCCACATCCACCACTCCCGGGGCATGGCGGCGCAGATGGCGGGCGACGGGGGAGTCCGCAGTGGTGGGCGAGGAAAACAGGAACCAGGACTCGCGGTAACGCAGCAGGCAGGTGAGGTGGCCGTCATGCTCGACGCGGCGCACCAGCGCCATGCCCATGACATTGCAGAACCACGCCTGACTTGCCATCGCATCAGGCACGAAGAAGTGAATGTGATGAATCAGTGGCAAGGAACCTGAAGAGGTGACGAACAACAGCGGGGCGGCGATTGCCTTAGGGTCCCGGGTCCCACCCATCATCATCATGAATGAAGAAGCTGCGGCCAGCTGGCCTGGATCGGCGGAAATCGATCATGGGAAAGAGATGGATCACGCAGCAGTGATGAAGGCGTCGTCGTGGCAGTCGCTGTCTGAGAAGATCCGGGTCTTCTACGACAAATCCTCGCGCCTCTGGGAGAGTGTGTGGGGTGAACACATGCATCACGGCTTCTACGGTACCGATGGCCGCTCTCGCGTGGCCAGTCCCGCCGAAGCGCAGCATCTGCTGATCGATCGGTTGCTCGAGTGGAGCGGTGTCGGGCGGCCCGGCACGATTCTCGATGTGGGCTGCGGCATCGGCGGCAGCTCCCTGGTCCTGGCCGACCGCTATGGCGCCGCCGTGACCGGCATCACCCTCAGTCCGGTGCAGTGCCGCCGGGCCGGCGAGCGGGCCCGCCTGGCGGGCTCGGGGGACGGTGTCGACTTCGTCGTGGCCGATGCGATGGCGATGCCCTTCGATGCGGATCATTTCGATCTGGTGTGGTCGCTGGAGAGCGGCGAGCACATGCCGGACAAACGGCGCTTTCTGCAGGAATGCCTGCGGGTGCTGAAGCCGGGAGGACGGCTCGTGCTGGCCACCTGGTGTCACCGCGCGGACGAACCGCCCGCGCCGCCGCTCAGTGCCGACGAGCGGCGCGAGCTGGAGCGGATCTACGATCTGTATCATCTGCCGGGCACGATTTCCCTGCCTTCCTATGAACGGATTGCCGCAGATCTCGGTTTTGCGGAGATCCGGGTGGACGACTGGTCTGTGGCGGTGGCCCCCTTCTGGGACGACGTGCTGCGGTCGGCTCTGCAGCCCCGCGTGATGATGGCAGTGATGAAGTGTGGCTGGGAAACCGTGCTGGGGGCCAGGGCGATTCCCCTGATGGTGCGTGGCTATCGCACGGGTCTGATCCGCTACGGACTGCTCACCGCCGTGAAGCCGTAGGGGCTGCCGTGCACACCTCCCTTCCCCTCGACAACCGCCGCTGGCCCGCCGCCCTCTGGGCCTTCTCGCGCCCCCACACCATCTGGGGCACCCTGCTGAGCGTGAACGCCCTGGCGGTGCTCGCCCGGGTGCTGCCGCCGGGGGCCGGCGGCGATCCGCTGGGCTGGCTCGTCCTGGTGATCGCCGCGCTGGTGCCGGCCCTGGCCGCGAATGTGTACATCGTGGGCCTCAACCAGCTCACGGATGTGGCGATCGACCGCATCAACAAGCCCACTCTCCCCCTGGCCTCGGGCCGGTTCAGCCCGCGCCAGGGAAGGGCGATCGTGGCCGTCACGGGCGTCCTTGCCCTGCTGCTCGCCGGTGTGCAGGGGCCGGTGCTGTTCGCCACGGTGGCCGTGGCGATGGCCATCGGCACCGCCTATTCCTGTCCGCCGTTCCGGCTCAAGCGCTTTCCCTTCTGGGCCGCCCTCTGCATCGTGGGGGTTCGGGGGGCGGTGGTGAACGTGGGCTTCTTCGCCCACTTCCGCCTCGTCTTCGGCACGGCCGGTGGCGGCCTGATCCTGCCTCCCGAGGTGGTGGCCCTTTCGGCCTTCGTGATGATCTACTCGCTGGCCATCGCCCTGTGCAAGGACATCCCCGACCTGCGGGGCGACCGTGAGCACCGCATCCTCACGCTCACGGTCCGGCTGGGTCCGGCCCGGGTCCTGCGGCTCTGCCTCTGGGTCCTCACCGCCAGCTACGGCCTGATGATCCTCCTCGCCCTGGCCGGTGCCCTGCCCTCCCTGAACCGCCCCTTCCTGCTCCTGAGCCAGCTGCTGCCCCTGCTCCTGCTGTGGTTCCGCAGCCGTGGGGTGGACGTGCGGAACATCCCGCAGACGAGGGACTTCTACCAGCTGATCTGGAAGCTCTTCTTCCTGGAGTACCTGCTCTTTCCCGCCGCCGC
>CAZVPB010000193.1:0-4086 GCA_964628165.1 uncultured Cyanobium sp. | reverse complement strand
AACCGGCGACGTTCAGCTTGGGAAGCTGACATTCTACCACTGAATTACACCCGCACTGGCTGATTAAGCCAAGTGGATCCTAGCAAACGCGGGGATCCTCACTTCCGCCTCAACCGGCGAGCTCCGCGGCGGCGGCCGCCACGCCCGCCCCGAAGGAGACACGGTTCTCCCCCAGCTCCCGCAGCGCCGCCTCGATGGCCGCCACGGCGGTGAGGATGTCGCGATCACAGACGAAGCCGAGATGGCCGATCCGGAACACCTTGCCCTTGAGGTGGTCCTGACCGCCGGCCAGAAGGATGTCGAAGCGCTCCTTCACCTTCTTGCGGAGCACTTCGGCATCGAGACCCTCGGGAGCGACGGCCGTGATCGCCGGACTGGAATGGCCCTCAGGGGCGAAGAGGGGGAGCCCCATCGCGGCCATGGCGGCGCGGGCGGCGCGGCGGTGTCGGGCGTGGCGGCTGAAGATCGCCTGGAGGCCCTCCTTCTGCATCATCGCCAGGGAGGCCTCGAGGGCGAAGTACTGGCTCACCGGGGGCGTGAAGGGGGTGCTGTCGCCGGCCAGCGACTTCCGGTACTTGCCGAGGTCGAGATAGAAACGGGGCAGGTCGGCCCTCCCATGGGCGGCCCAGGCCCGGTCGCTCATGGCCACGAAGGCCAGACCGGGGGGAATCATGTAGCCCTTCTGGGAACCCGAACCCACCACGTCAAGACCCCAGCGGTCCATGGGGACGTCGCAGGCGCCGAGGCTGGTGACGCAGTCCGCGATCGTGAGGGCCGTGCCGTGGGCGCGCACATGGCCCGCGATCGTCTCCAGATCGTTGATCACGCCCGTGGAGGTCTCGGAGTGGGTGAGGATCACCGCCCGGATCCGCTTGTCCGTGTCGGCCTCCAGCGCGGAACGGAACGCCTCGGGATCGAGGGGCTGTCCCCATTCGGCGGAGATCACCTCCACGTCGAGGCCGTAGGCGCGGCAGAGCTTCACCCACCGCTCGCCGAACTTGCCGTTGTCGCCGCAGAGCACCCGGTCGCCGCGGCTCAGCACGTTGATGATGCCCGCCTCCATGGCGGCGGTGCCGCTGCCGCAGATGGAGAGCACATCCCCGGAGGTCTGGTGCAGCCAGCGCAGCTGCTCGTGGGTGTGGCCCACGATGCGCTGGAACTCGGCGCTGCGGTGGCCGATCGGATGGCGGCCCATCGCCTGCAGGACGGTTTCCGGCACCGGCGTGGGCCCGGGAATCATCAGGGTGAGCTTGTCCTGCATGGAGAGGGATGCGGCGTGTCCCGCCGCCGGCGGCGGCACAATCTTCCAACATAAGAAAGCCCCGCCCTTCATGTCCCGCGGCTACACCCTGCCCGTCTGGGTGACGGCTGCCGCCTCGGCGGCCCTGGCGGCCCTGCGGGGAGAACCGTTCGCCGCCTGCCGCGGGCTGGAGCTGCTGGAACCGGCCGGCCGGGCCGACCTGCCGGTGCGGGCCGCCGCCCGTCTCGGCGGAGGGATGGCGCTGGGGGAGGCGATCTGTGACCCGGGGGAGGGACTCGACCTCACCCGCGGGCTGGTGGTCTGGGCTCTGGTGCGCTGGGAGGAACCGCTGGGGGCGGCGGCCGGAGGCGATGGCGGCCGCCTGGTGCTGGAAGCGGGCGAGGGGGTGGGACGTCACGCCACCAGCGGCGATCCCTGCGCCTCCGTCTACGCCCGCAGACTGCTGGAGGCGAACCTGCTGCCGGCGCTACCCCCGGACCGGAGGCTGCGGCTGAAGGTGGTGCTGCCCGGCGGCCGGGAGCTGGCGGAGCGCACCAGCAACGCCGCCTTCGGTGTGGTGGAGGGGCTGGCCCTGATCGGCACCCGGGCGATGCCCCAGGGCAGCGCCGGGCCGGACCGGCTCCAGGAATCCCTCGCCGAGCTGGCCGGACGGACGCGGCAACCCGGTTTCGGCGGCGACCTGGTGCTCGTGATCGGCAGCAACGGCCTGGATCTGGCCCGCCGGCTGGAAATCCCCGACGGCCTGCTCCTGCAGGTCGGCAACTGGCTGGGACCCCTGCTGGTGGCGGCCGCCGCGGCGGGGGTGCGACGGCTGCTGCTGTTCGGCTACCAGGGCAAGCTGCTGAAGCTGGCGGGGGGGATCTTCCACACCCACCACCATCTGGCCGACGGCCGCGCCGAGGTGCTCACGGCCCTGGCGGCGCTGGAGGGTCTCGGCGGCGAAGCGCTGGCGGCGCTGCATGCCGCCGGCACGGTGGAGGCTGCCCTGCAGGACCTGGCGGCCACGGACCCGGCGATGGCGGAGCGGCTCCGCCTGCGTGTCGCCCGGGCGGTGGAGGAGCGGAGCGCCGCCTACCTCGCACGCCACGGCGAGAAGTGCATGGAGGTGGGGGCGGTGCTGTTCGACCGCAGCCGCCGGATCTGCGCCCGCGGCCCCCTCGGGAGAGCACTGCTGGAGCGGTTCGGCGGCGCGGCCTAGGGTGCAGCGGACCCGCTCCGGGCGATGTCCCCCACACCGCCGCCTTCCCCCGCTCCGGCCACTCCCCTCGAACGGCAGCCGGGCGGCCGCCATCCGGCGATCGTCATCCTCGATTTCGGCTCCCAGTACTCGGAGCTGATCGCCCGCCGCGTGAGGGAGACGGAGGTCTACTCCCTGGTGCTTGGGTACACCACGACCGCCGAGGAACTGCGGCAGCTCGCCCCCCGCGGCATCATCCTCAGCGGTGGTCCGAATTCGGTGTACGAACCGGACGCGCCGGCGTGCGATCCGGAGATCTGGTCGCTGGGCATCCCGGTCCTGGGGGTCTGCTACGGCATGCAGCTGATGGTGCAGGAGCTGGGCGGCCGTGTGGTGGCGGCAGGCCGCGGCGAATACGGCAAGGCGCCCCTCTTCGTGGACGACCCCACCGACCTGCTCACCAACGTCGAGCAGGGCTCGACGATGTGGATGAGCCACGGCGACTCCGTCGAGCGGCTGCCCGAGGGCTTCGTGCGGCTCGCCCACACCCGGAACACGCCGGAGGCGGCGATCGCCGATCACCAGCGCCGGCTCTACGGCGTGCAGTTCCACCCCGAGGTGATTCATTCCGTCTGCGGAATGGCCCTGCTGCGCAATTTCGTCTACCACATCTGCGACTGCCAGCCGGACTGGACCACCGCCGCCTTCATCGACGAGGCGATCGCCGACGTGCGGGGCCAGGTGGGCGACAAGCGGGTGCTGCTGGCCCTCTCCGGCGGCGTCGATTCCTCCACCCTCGCCTTCCTGCTGCATCAGGCGATCGGCGATCGTCTCACCTGCATGTTCATCGACCAGGGCTTCATGCGGAAGGGGGAGCCGGAATTCCTGATGGACACCTTCGACCGCAAGTTCCACATTCACGTGGAGTACATCAATGCGCGCGAACGGTTCCTGACCCGGCTCGACGGGGTCACCGATCCGGAGGAGAAACGCAGAATCATCGGGACCGAATTCATCCGGGTCTTCGAGGAGGAGAGCAAGCGGCTGGGCCCCTTCGACTATCTGGCCCAGGGCACTCTCTACCCCGACGTGATCGAGAGTGCCGGCACCAACATCGATCCGAAGACCGGCGAGCGGGTGGCGGTGAAGATCAAGAGCCACCACAACGTCGGCGGCCTGCCCAAGGACCTCCAGTTCCGGCTGGTGGAGCCCCTGCGGCGGCTCTTCAAGGACGAGGTGCGCAAGGTGGGCCGCAGCCTCGGCCTGCCGGAGGAGATCGTGGGAAGGCATCCCTTCCCCGGCCCCGGCCTGGCGATCCGCATCCTCGGGGAGGTGACCGCGGAGAAGCTCAATCTCCTGCGGGACGCTGACCTCATCGTGCGGGAGGAGGTGCGCAACGGCGGCCTCTACGACGAGGTGTGGCAGGCCTTCGCGGTGCTGCTGCCGGTGCGCAGCGTCGGGGTGATGGGGGACAAACGCACCTATGCCTATCCGGTGGTGCTCCGCTGCGTCTCCAGCGAGGACGGCATGACGGCCGACTGGTCGCGGCTTCCCTACGACCTGCTCGAACGGATCTCGAACCGCATCGTGAACGAGGTGAAGGGGGTGAACCGGGTGGTGCTCGACATCACCAGCAAGCCCCCCGGCA
>CAZVPB010000192.1:0-4096 GCA_964628165.1 uncultured Cyanobium sp. | reverse complement strand
TCGGTGATCACCTCGCTGATCCACATCACCACCATCGAGCCGGTCACCAGGGCGAGGCTGGTCTGCAGCACGAACAGCCAGTCGGGCAGGCCGGGCAGGGCGTACTGGCGGAGGATCACCGCGAACACCAGGCTCTGGAGGATCCCCCAGCCGAGGGCGACGTAGCGGGTGATCTGGGCGATGCGCCGGCGTCCGGCTTCCCCCTCGTTCTTCTGGAGGTCCTCCAGCTGCGGCAACGCCGCGGTGAGGAGCTGCAGGATGATCGAGGCGTTGATGAAGGGCAGGATGCCGAGGGCGAACACCCCGAGGGTGGAAAGGCCCCCGCCGGTGAAGATGTCGAGGAAGCCGATCAGCTGGCCTCCCCTCTGGAGGAACTCCTGGAAGGCGGCGCGGTCGATGCCCGGCACCGGGATGTAGATCCCGAGGCGCACGAGCAGAAGCAGGGCCAGCGTGGTGATCACGCGGTCCCGCAGACCCTTCGACTGGATCAGCTGGGTGAAGATTTCTGCGGCGCTCGGGTTGCGGCCCCGGCTGACGAGCATGGCGTTCGCGGCGATGGAGGTGGGGAAGGGGCCGTCGGCCTCAGCCGCTCACCTCGCAGCTGCCACCGGCGGCCTCGATCTTGGCGCGGGCAGCGGCGCTGAAGGCGGCGGCCCGGACGGTGAGTTTCACGTCGAGATCGCCGTTCCCGAGCACCTTGAGGGGATGGCGGCTGCTGGTGAGGATGCCCGCTTCGGCGAGGCTCTCGAGGGTCACGGTGCTGCCGGGCTTGAGTTCCGCCAGGCGGCCGACGTTCACCAGGGTGTACTGGGTCCTTCCGACCAGGGGGAAGTGCTTGAGCTTGGGCACCCGGCGGTAGAGGGGGAGCTGGCCGCCCTCGAAGCCGGGGCGGGTGGGCCTTCCCGCCCGGGAGTTCTGGCCGCGCATGCCGAAGCCGCAGCTGGCCCCCTGGCCGGCCGCGATGCCACGGCCCTTGCGCCGCTTGCGGCGGCGGGCACCGGCCTGGGGCTTGAGGGCGTCGAGGGAGTGGGAGGTCATCGGAGGAAGCTCAGGAGTAGATCTGCTCGAGGGAAATGCCGCGCTCCTTGGCCGTCTCCTTGTGGGTGCGGAGGGCCTCCAGCGCCTCGATGGCGGCGCGGGCGTTGTTGAGCGGGGTCTTCGAGCCCAGCCGCTTGGCGAGCACGTTCTTGATGCCGGCCAGTTCGAGCACGGTGCGGATCGATCCCCCCGCGATCACGCCGGTGCCGGGGGCGGCCGGACGGATCAGCACGCTGGCGGCGCCGTCGCGGCCGCGGCTCTCGGTGGGTACCGAACTGCTGCGGGTGAGGGGCACCTTGACGATGTGCTTCTTGCCGTCGGCCACCCCCTTCCGCACCGCGCCGATCACGTCGCCGGCCTTGCCGACTCCGACACCCACCTGACCGCGCTCGTTGCCGACGACCACGATGGCGCGGAAGCTCATCTTCTTGCCTCCCTTCACGGTCTTGGAGACGCGGCGGATCTGCACCACCCGCTCCTGCCATTCGCTGTCGCGTTCCTGGCCCCGGCGGTCGCCGCGGCGGCCGCGCCGCTCACCGCCGCCACCGCCACGGCCGCCGCGCCGCTCGCTCTGGCCCTCCGCAGCGGGGGGCACATCGGCGGCGGCGGGGACGGAACCCGCCTGAATCTGATCGTTGGACTGGGTCATGGGTGTGAGCAGGTTCAGAACTGGAGGCCCGCCTCCCGGGCGGCTTCGGCGAGGGCCTTGACGCGGCCGTGGTACAGGTTGCCGCCGCGGTCGAAGACCACCTTCTGGATGCCCTTCGCCAGGGCACGCTCCGCGACGAGACGGCCGACGGCGGTGGACGCCTCGCAGGTGCCGCCGGTGCCGAGGGAGGGACGGAGGTCGCGGTCGAGGGTGGAGGCCGCGCAGAGGGTGCTCTGGGCGGAATCGTCGATCAGCTGAGCGTAGATGTGATTGTTGGAGCGGAACACCGCCAGGCGGGGCCGCTCGGCGGAGCCGGTGATCTGGCGGCGCAGACGGCGGTGGCGCTTCTGGGTCTGCTGCTTGCGGGAGAGGGAAGACATGGAGGTACGGGGAGAGGGTGCTGCTCAGGCCTCACTTCTTGCCGGTCTTGCCGGCCTTGCGGAGGATCTTTTCGCCCTCGTATTTGATCCCCTTGCCCTTGTAGGGCTCGGGCGGGCGGATGGACCGCACCTTTGCGGCCTCGTTGCCGACGAGTTCCTTGTCGGCGCCGGAGACGATCACCGACGTGTTGTTCTCCACGGCGAAGGTGACGCCTTCGGGCGGCACCATCTCGACAGGATGGCTGTAGCCGGCACTCACCACCAGCTTGCGGCCCTGCACCTGGGCCCGGTAGCCCACGCCCACGATCTCGAGGCGGCGGCTGTAGCCCTGGCTCACCCCCTCCACCATGTTGGACACGAGGGTGCGGCAGAGGCCGTGGCGCTCCCTGGAGCGGCGGCTCTGGCTGACGGGGGTCACCACCAGCGTGTCGCCCTCCTGGCGGATGACCACTCCGTCGGGGAGGGTGCGGTGCAGTTCGCCCTTCGGCCCCTTCACGGTCACCGCCAGACCGTCGAGGCTGACGTTGACCTTGTCGGGGATGGGAATCGGGGCCTTGCCGATACGGGACATGGGAATACCTCCTGATTCAGTACACGTAGCAGAGCACTTCACCGCCCACGCCCTGCTTGCGGGCGTCGCGGTCACTCATCACGCCATGGGAGGTGGAGATGATCGCCACGCCCAGGCCGCCGAGCACCCGCGGCAGCTGACGGGTGTTCTTGTAGATCCGCAGACCCGGCTTGCTCACCCGCTGCACCCTCCGGATGGTGGGCTGGCGATGCTTGCCGCTGTACTTCAGCTCGAGCACCAGCTGGCGATGCACCCCGTCGCCTTCCTCGGTGACGTTGCCGATGAAGCCCTCCTGCTGGAGCACCTTGGCGATGCTCCTTGACATGCGGGAGGCGGGGATGCGGGTGTTCTCGTGACGCTTCTCACTCGCATTGCGGATGCGGGTGAGCATGTCGGAAATCGGGTCGTGGTTGGCCATGGTGGGTCCGGAGGAGGGCTCAGTTCTTGCGGAAGGGCATCCCGAGCTCGCGGAGGAGGGCCCGGCCCTCTTCGTCGTTGCGGGCGCTGGTCACGATCGTCACGTCCATGCCCCGGATGGCGTCGATCTTGTCGTAGGAGATCTCGGGGAAGATGATCTGCTCGCGGATCCCCAGGGTGTAGTTGCCGCGGCCGTCGAAGCTGCGGGGGCTGATGCCGCGGAAGTCGCGGATGCGGGGCAGAGCCAGGTGGATGAGGCGCTCCAGGAACGCGTACATCCGCTCACCGCGGAGGGTGACCGCCACGCCGATCGGCATGCCGGCGCGGATCTTGAAGCCGGCGATGGCCTTCTTGGCGCGGGTCACGACCACCTTCTGACCCGTGATCGTCGCCAGCTCGGCGATCGAGGCCTCCAGGGCCTTGGCGTTCTGGGCGGCCTCGCCCAGGCCCCGGTTCACATTGATCTTCTCCACCTTGGGGACCTGGTGGATGTTGGAGAGACCGAGATCCTTGAGCAGCTTGGGCTGGATGGTCTCCCGGTAGCGGTGTTTGAGGGACATGGGGAGGGGAAGGGAGGCTTCTGGGCTTGGTCAGAAGCGGAACGGGGGAAGGGGAAGGGAGGCGGGCTAGTCGAGGAACTCGCCGGTCTTCTTGAGACGGCGGCGCTTGCTGCCGTCCTCCGCCACGACGATCTCGACGCGGCTCGCCACCTTCTTGGCGGCGGAATAGAGCATCACGTTGGAGGCGTGGAGGGCAGCCTCCTCGGTGACGATGCGGCCGGTCTCGCCCTCCTGGGTGGGCTTGACGTGGCGGGTGCGCAGGTTGACCCCCTGCACCACCACACGGTTCTCGCTGGGCAGGGTGCGGAGCACCTCGCCGGTCTTGCCCTTGTCCTTGCCGGCGATCACCTGCACGGTGTCTCCCTTGCGGATGCGCAGCTTGCTGGCCATCTCAGATCACCTCCGGGGCGAGCGAAACGATCTTGGTGAAGTTGCGTTCCCGCAACTCACGGGCCACGGGGCCGAACACCCGCGTGCCCTT
>CAZVPB010000191.1:0-4149 GCA_964628165.1 uncultured Cyanobium sp. | reverse complement strand
TCACCGAGACCTTCCTGCCGAAGGTCGACGGGATCGTCACCCGCCTCACCAAGACCGTCCAGCACCTCGTGGCCGCCGGCGACGAGGTGCTCATCTTCTGCCCCGAAGGGGCTCCTGATTCCCACATGGGCGCCCGGGTCGTGGGGGTGCCGGCGATGCCGCTGCCGCTCTACCCGGAGCTCAAGCTGGCCCTGCCCCGACCGGCGGTGTCGGAGGCCCTCGACCAGTTCCGCCCCGACCTGGTGCATGTGGTCAATCCCGCCGTGCTGGGCCTCGGCGGCATCTGGCTGGCCCGCACCCGGGGCCTGCCCCTGGTGGCCAGCTACCACACCCATCTGCCGAAGTACCTCGAGCACTACGGCATGGGCATGCTGGAGCCCCTGCTGTGGGAATTGCTCAAGGCCGCCCACAACCAGGCCCAGCTCAACCTCTGCACCTCCACGGCGATGGTGGAGGAACTCAGCGAGAAGGGCATCCAGAACACGGCCCTGTGGCAGCGCGGCGTCGATACCGACCTCTTCACGCCCGAACTGCGCAGCAATTCCATGCGCCGCCGGCTGCACGGCGATCACGACGACACCTCCCACCTGCTCCTCTACATCGGCCGGCTTTCGGCGGAGAAGCAGATCGAACGGATCCGTCCCGTGCTCGACGCCATGCCCCACGCCCGGCTCGCCCTGGTGGGGGACGGTCCCCACCGCCAGCAGCTGGAGCGGGTCTTCGAGGGGACGCCCACCACCTTCGTGGGCTACCTCAGCGGCCGCGAACTGGCCTCCGCCTACGCCAGCGGCGATGCGTTCCTCTTCCCCTCCAGCACCGAAACCCTGGGCCTGGTGCTGCTGGAGGCGATGGCGGCCGGCTGCCCGGTGGTGGGAGCCCGTCGGGGCGGGATTCCCGACATCGTGAGCGATGGTGAGAACGGCCGGCTCTACGACCCGGAAGACCCCGGCAGCCTCACCGAGGCGGTGAGCCGGCTGCTGGGCGACGACACCACCCGGTCCCGTCTGCGGCAGGCGGCGCGGCGGGAGGCGGAGCGCTGGGGCTGGGCGGGTGCCACCGAGCAGCTGCGCGGCTACTACCGGGCCCTGCTCTCCGGGGCCCTGCCCCTGGCGGCCTGAGCCCCCTTCCCCTTCACCCATGCCTCCAGCACCTGCCGGGCCATCGGCAGGGCATGCACCGAGCCCCCCCCGGGGGTGTTCTGGGCGAAGGCCACGATCACGATCTCGGGGCGCTCGTAGGGGGCGAAGGTGGCGAACCAGGCATGGTCCGGACCGCCCGTGCTGTCCTCCGCGGTGCCCGTCTTCCCCGCCGAGGCCGGCAGGCCGGGCTGGTTCATGCCGGAGCCGGTGCCGTCCTTCACCACCTTGCGGAGACCGCGGCGGATGGTGGCGAGGGTTTCGGGGCGGATGTCCACGCGGGTGCGATGGGGGGGGCGGAGCCAGTCGACGCCCCGGTCGGCCAGATGGGGCTGCACCAGGTAGCCGCCGTTGGCGAAGACGGCATAGGCACGGGCCAGCTGCAGCGGGGTGACCTGGATCACCGACTGGCCGATGGAGGCGCTGGCCATGTCCTCCGGGATCCAGGGTGTGGTGCCCGGGGTGGCCCATCCCCTTCCCCTGTCGGCCCAGCCCTTGTACCCCACCAGCCCCTTGCTTTCCTCGTAGCCGATCTCGATGCCGCTGGGCTGGCCGAAGCCGAGGGAGAGGGCGGCCCGGTGCAGCGCCTCGGAGCCCACCCCCACCCCGATCTGATAGAAGAAGGTGTTGCTCGAGAAGCTCAGCGCATCCTCGTAGCCGATCGTGCCGAAGCCGGCGCCGTTGTGGTCGGGGAAGCAGTGGCCGCCGTAGGTGATGCAGGCGGCCGTGGCGAGCTTGGTGGCCGGGGGGAACTTGCCTGACTCCATGCCGGCCATGGCCGTGACGGGCTTCCAGGTGCTGCCGGGGTCATAGGCATTGAGGGCCCTGCTGAAGAGGGGTTTCTCCGGTGACGCGAACAGAAGGTCGAACTCCTTCTGGGTCATCACCGGCCTGGAGAAGATGTTCGGATCGAAGGAGGGACGGCTCGCCATGGCGAGCACGGCCCCGGTCCGCGGGTCGAGGGCGACCACGGCGCCGCCGCGCTTGCCCTCCAGGGCCTTCTCCGCCGCCCGCTGCAGGTCGAGGTCCAGGGTGAGGCGCAGGTCCCTGCCGGCCTGGGAGGGCTTCTCGCCGAGGCTCCGCTGCACCTGGCCGAGGGCATTCACCTCCAGCATCTGGCCTCCCCATTTCCCCCGCAGATGGTTCTCGTAGGCCGCCTCCACGCCGATCCGGCCGATCCGGTCGCGGATCCGGTAGCCCCGGTCCCGCAGATCGTCGTATTCCTCCTCGGTGATCGGGGCGGTGTAGCCGAGAACGTGGGCGGCGAGGGAACCGTGGGGGTAGTGCCGCAGCACGTTCACGTCCACCTCCGCCCCCTCGAGGCCGGCGGCCTGCTCGCGGAAGCGCAGCACCTGCTCCGGCCGCAGGCCGGTGGCGAGGGTGATGCGGTAGTCCCCGGGGGGGGCGCCCTGGCGTCTGGCCTCCTCCAGGCGGTCCGCCGGCAGGGAGAGAAGCCGGGCGAGGCGGTCCCGCAGTCCGGGCCAGGCCTCCTCGCTCACCAGCCGCGGCTGGATGTAGAGGTTGTAGCTGAGGCGGCTGCTGGCCAGCACCCGGCCCTGCCGGTCGAGCAGACGTCCCCGCACCGGCGGCCGCGGCACCAGGCGGATGCGGTTCTCGTCGGCCATGGCCCGGTTCTCGCTGCCGTGCAGCAGCTGCAGCCAGGCCAGGCGGGCAGTGATCGCGCCGCCCAGCACCACCACCAGGGTCATCAGCAGGGCCGCCTGGGGGCCCACCCCGCTCTGGCGTCTTCCCCGGGGGGCGAGGCTGAGGGACCCGCCACGGAACGCCGCCGGCGCCCTCACCATCAGCCCCGGTCGGATTCGGGCCGCGGAGGCGTGGCTCCGGGCAGCCGCCGTTCGAGCAGGTCCAGCCGTTCCGCGATCCGGAGGAGCGTGGCCTCCAGGTCCGCCGTCGCCTCCTCCCCGTCCGCCGCGCCCGTTTCCGTCACCGGATCGGCGGGGACATCGCGGACGTCCACCTTCACCACCGGATTGCCGAGGCCGGGATGGATCCGGTCGAGGCTCTGGCGGAACTCGCTGGCGGCGGGTTCACCCTCCTGGCGCAGGGTGCCGAGGGGATCCTCGGCATTGCCGTCGAACGCCGCCAGCACCTGCCGCGGGCCACCACGCCTGGCCCGTTCGACCACGGCGAAGCCGACCGGCAGCACGTCCTGCATCAGGGTGAGCCGGAGGGCATCGAGGGGTTCAGCGGCCATCAGGGGGATCAGACCCGGGTGACCCCAGTCTGCCCCGCGAATCTTCAGGGAGCGGGCTGCTGGATGCCGGGATCCACGATCACCTCGCGGCAGAAGCGCTGACTGCCCAGCCACCAGCCTCCCGCCACCGCCAGCACCAGCAGGGCGGAGAGGGGCAGCAGAGCCTGCCGCGTCGTCTCCAGGGCGAGCCATTCGATCCAGGCCCGCCGCAGCCGGTCACGGTCGAAACGGCGGCGCTCCCGCACCACCTCCCGCTCGCGACGCTTGAGGGCCCGGGTCACCCAGCGCTCGAAGGCCTTCTTCTTGGTGACGGCCATCTTCCGCTCCACCTCCAGCAGCTGGCCGGGGGTGAGGTCGGGGTTGAAGGTGCTGATCAGCTCCAGGCTCTTCAGGAACATCTCCACCGCGCCGTCCTTCACCGCCTGGTCGGCCGGCTCCAGGGCGACACCGTCGAGCTCGGGGTAGAAGCGCAGGCGGTTGGCGACGATCTGGTCCTCGGGAAGCTGTCCCGGTTCCCGCAGCCAGCGGTCGGTGTTGGCGTCGAAACGGCGCCAGTAGAGGAAGGGGTTGAGATAGATGGTGCGGCCTCCGAGCAGGATCGTGTCCTGCTGCAGGCGGCGCTGCAGCTGGCTGTCCTGCTCGGCGCTGACGGCGGAAGACACGGCGGAACGGGGCCGGGGGTGCCCGATGGTATCGATGCCGGCAGGGGCGAGCCAGCCCCGGCGGACGGCCGCCGGCCTCACTCCCACTCGATCGTGCCGGGGGGCTTGCTGGTGATGTCGAGCACCACCCGGTTCA
>CAZVPB010000190.1:0-4153 GCA_964628165.1 uncultured Cyanobium sp. | reverse complement strand
TCCACCACGGCGGTGCGGGGCGTGGACAAGCTCATCCCCGTCGACCTCTACATCCCCGGCTGCCCGCCCCGGCCCGAGGCGATCTTCGACGCCGTGATCAAGCTGCGCAAGAAGGTGGGCAACGAGGCCCTGGCGGAGCGCGGCAACCTGCGCCCCAGCCACCGCTACTGCACCGTCGAGCATCGGATGAAGGCGGTGGAGCCGATCATCACCGGCGCCTACCTGAGTGCCGAGACCCAGCGGGCTGCCCTGGCGGCCGCCGCCGGTCTGCCGGTGGGCCAGCCCGCCGCTGCTGAAACCGCCCTTCCCGAGGTCCGCCGCGATGCCTGAATCCGCCAAGCCCGAATCCGAGGTCTCCCCTGAGGCCGTTCCCGGTCCCGTGAGCCGGTGGCTCACCAGCCAGGGATTCGACCACGAATTCCTCGGGCCCGATCACCTCGGGGTCGAGACGATCGGCGTGGCCCCCGCCTTCCTGGTGCCTCTGGCCACCGCCCTCAAGGCCTACGGCTTCGATTACCTGCAGTGCCAGGGCGGCTTCGACGAAGGCCCCGGCGGCCAGCTGGTGAGCTTCTATCACCTGGTGAAGCTCGGCTCCCTGGCCGAATGCCTCGCCGGCCGCGACAACGACGACGCCCCCCTCCCGGCCGACGTACGGCCCGAGGAGGTGCGTCTCAAGGTGTTCCTCCCCCGCGACGGCAACGTCTCGGTGCCCTCCCTCTACGGTCTCTGGCGCGGCGCCGACTGGCAGGAACGGGAGACCTTCGACATGTTCGGCATCGACTTCGAGGGCCATCCCCATCCCAAGCGCCTGCTCATGCCCGAGGACTGGAAGGGCTGGCCGCTGCGCAAGGACTACGTGCAGCCCGACTTCTACGAACTCCAGGACGCGTACTGAGCTTCCGGCCGGGGCCTTCCTCTACACCTCCGCCGCCGGCAGGCCCCGCTCGCGCCGGTGGCGCCGGTAGAAGCGCAGCACCGCGTGGGCCACGCTGCGGGGATCGTGGCGCAGCGTCGCCGTGGGATCGCTGCCCTGCAGGGGTGCCAGCATCACCTCGTAGCCCTGGCGCCGCAGTTCCCCCACGTCGCAGAGCACCGGTTCGGCGCCCCGCTGGCGGTACTGCTCCAGCAGCGCCGAGTCGGGCACCTGGTCCTGGGCCAGAACCCCGGTGAACAGGCGCTGCTGCACCCCCAAAGTCGCCAGCTGGGCCTCGATCGCCCGCAGGTGGCCCGCGACGTCGAGGCCGTCGGTCTCGCCCGGCTGGGTCATGAGGTTGCAGATGTACAGCTTCGGCGCGCGGCTGCGGCCGATCGCCGCCACCAGGTCGGGCACGAGCAGGTTGGGCAGGAGGGAGGTGTAGAGGCTGCCGGGGCCCAGCAGGATCAGATCGGCGTGGGCGATCGCCTCCAGCGCCCGCGGCAGCGCCGGCGGATTCTCCGGCGTGCAGCCCAGCCGCACGATCGGACTGCGGGCCTGGCCGATGCTCGATTCCCCTTCGATCCGCTCCCCGTTCTCCAGCTCCGCCCAGAGGCGCACGTCCACGTTGGTGGAGGGAACCACCTGGCCCTGCACCGCCAGGACGCGGCTGCTGGCGGTGATCGCCGCCTCCAGGCTGCCGGTGATGGCGGCGAGGGCGGTGAGGAAGAGGTTGCCGAAGCTGTGCCCCTCCAGCCCGCTTCCCGCCTTGAAGCGGTACTGGAACAGCTCGGTGAGCAACGGCTCCTCGCGGGCCAGCGCCGCCAGGCAGTTGCGGATGTCGCCGGGGGGCTGCACCCCCAGCTCACGCCGCAGCACGCCGCTGCTGCCGCCGTCGTCGGCCACCGTCACGATGGCGGTGATGTTGCTGCTGTAGCGCTTCAGGCCGCTGAGCAGGGTGGACAGGCCGGTGCCGCCGCCGATCGCCACGATGTTCGGGCCGCGGCTCAGGCGGCGCTGGGCCGCCAGGGCGTCCACGAGCACCGTGTCCTTCTCGGGCACCAGCGCCCGCTGGATGGACCCGAAGCTGCGGCTCTGACCCCACAGCAGCAGGGCCAGGCCCACCAGCAGCACCAGCGGTCCGGTGACGCTGCGGGGCAGCACCCGCGTCACCTGGGTGAGGACCCAGCGGATCGACTCCAGGCTCCAGTAGATCGGCTGCAGGTCGGCCCACACCGCCGCCCCCAGCAGGGCGATCAGCAGCCCCAGTCCCGAGGTGAGCATCCAGCGCTTCACCACCAGTCCCGGCTGCAGCCAGCGCGCCGCCCGCCGCGAACGGCTCACCAGGTCCCGCTGCCGCAGATCCCCCCGCCCCACCCAGCCGGGGCGGCCGCCGGGATCGTTGCGACGGAGCCTTCGGGGGAAGGCGACGGGGCCTCGGGGCGGCAAGGGCGGCGGCGGTGACGCGGCGGGGACTGATCCGAACTGTAGGGAGACCGTCAGGGGGGAACGGCCAGGATGGGGCCTGGTCCGCAGGTTCCGCGTCCATGACTGCCACGGCCGCGCCCTCTCCGCCGCCGGTGGCGGAGATGGTCGACCTCACCATGCAGTGGGGGGACAAACCGGTGCTCGACGGGATCGACCTCCGCCTCCCGCCCGGCGAGCGGCTCGTGGTGGTGGGCCCCTCCGGCTGCGGCAAGTCCACCGTGCTCCGGCTGCTGGCCGGACTGCTGCTGCCCACCGCCGGGATCCTCCGCATCCATGGCCGGCAGCAGCGCTACCTGCGGCTCGACCAGCACCATCCGCCGGACGTGCGCCTCGTGTTCCAGAACCCCGCCCTGCTCGCCTCGCTGACGGTGCGGGAGAACGTGGGTTTCCTGCTCTACCGCCACAGCCGCCTGCCGGAATCCGAGATCCGTGAGCGGGTCAGCCGGGTGCTGGGGGAGGTGGGCCTCTACGGCATCGAGGACCGCCTTCCCGGCCAGCTCAGCGGCGGCATGCAGAAGCGGGTGAGCTTCGCCCGCGCCCTGATCGAGGCCCCGGACGTGCGCAGCGGCCAGGTGCCGCTGCTGCTCTTCGACGAGCCCACCGCCGGCCTCGACCCGATGGCCTGCACCCGGGTGGAGGACCTGATCGTGCGCTCCACCGAGATCGCCGGCGGATCCTCGGTGGTGGTGAGCCACGTGCAGAGCACGATCGAGCGGTGCGCCGAGAGGGTGCTGCTGCTCTACGACGGCTGCTTCCGCTGGGGCGGGACGGTCGACGACTTCCGCCGTAGCGACAACCCCTACGTGCGCCAGTTCAGGAGCGGTAGTCTGCGCGGGCCCATGCAGCCTGCAGAGCTCTAGCCATGCGCCGCAGCGTCCGTGAGGCTCTGGTGGGATTCTCGATCCTGGCGGCCATCATCGCTGGCGGCGGCCTCTGGCTGTGGCTGCGCGGGATCTCCCTGCGCCGCGACACCTGGACCATCCGCGCCAGCTTCACCGACGCCGCCGGCCTGGCGAACCGCTCCCCCGTCTCTTTCCGCGGCGTTTTCGTGGGGAACGTGCGGAACATCGAGGTGACGGGCGAGGAGGTGCTCGCCACCCTTGAGATCACCGACCCCAACCTGCGGCTCTCCCGCCCTGTGGTGGCGCGGGTGGCCTCGGGATCCCTGCTCGGCGGCGAGGCCCTGGTGTCCCTGCTGAGCCGCGGCGAACCGCTTCCGGAAGGCATACCGGGCCCCCGCTCCGCCGACTGCGACAACAATCGCATCGTCTGCGACGGTGCCAGCGTGCCGGGTGTGGCCGCCGCCAGCCTCGACACCGTGACCGACACCGTGCAGAAGCTCCTCGACGAGGCGAGCGACGCCAAGCTGGTGCCGGCGATGGTGGCCGCCACCCGCAGCTTCGACCGCACCGCCAAGGAGGTGCAGCAGCTCTCCCGTCAGGGCCAGCGCTTCCTCTCCACCGCCGACGGTGTGGCGGCCGAGGTGCGCCGCGCCGTCGGCAAGACCGACCCGATCTTCGCCGACGTGCGGGCCGCCAGCGCCGATGCCGCCGGCGCCAGCCGCAACGTGCGCGAACTCACCGGCCGGCTGAATTCCCCCACCACCGTGGCCGATCTGGAGGCCACCATCGCCAATGCCCGCCAGCTCACCCGCCGCTGGGGCGACGTGGGGGGTGACGTGGGAAGGCTCACCGGCGATCCCGACTTCCGCGACGGGGTGCTGAGCATCGCGGTGGGCCTCGGCGCTTTCTT
>CAZVPB010000189.1:0-4182 GCA_964628165.1 uncultured Cyanobium sp. | reverse complement strand
ATCCACGTGTGGCACATGCCTGCCCTGGTGGCGATCTTCGGTGACGACTCGGTGCTCCAGTTCGGTGGCGGCACCCACGGCCACCCCTGGGGATCCGCCGCCGGCGCCGCCGCCAACCGGGTGGCCCTCGAAGCCTGCGTCAAGGCCCGCAACGCCGGTCGTGAGATCGAGAAGGAAGGCCGCGACATCCTCATGGAAGCGGCGAAGCACAGCCCCGAACTGGCGATCGCCCTGGAGACCTGGAAGGAGATCAAGTTCGAGTTCGACACCGTCGACAAGCTCGACGTCGGCTGATGCTCCCCCTGGAGCCGGGATGCCGTTGGATGACGGCGCCCGGCTCCGTTCCGCCTCTTCACCTCTCCATTCCTGTCCGCAGGAAGGCATTCCCCCGCACACTCCCCCACCCCAAGAAGCGCCATGCCCTTCAAGAGCACCGTGGGTGACTATCAGACAGTCGCCACCCTGGAGACCTTCGGCTTCCTGCCGCCGATGACCCAGGACGAGATCTATGACCAGATCGCCTACATCATCGCCCAGGGCTGGAGCCCGGTGATCGAGCATGTTCACCCGAGCCGTTCGATGGCCACCTTCTGGTCGTTCTGGAAACTTCCCTTCTTCGGCGAGAAGGATCTGGGCGTGATCGTGAACGAACTCGAGGCCTGCCATCGCGCCTACCCGGATCATCACGTGCGCATCGTGGGCTACGACGCCTACACCCAGAGCGCCGGCACCGCCTTCGTGGTGTTCGAGGGCCGCTGATCGCCCTCGCCCGACTCCCCCTCGCCCCCTCCGCGGAGGCGGGGGAGGTAGGGCGGCAACGCATCCTTTTTCGATTCCTTCATCTTCCGGGTGGATATGGCCAGCACAACGACGAGTCGTGAGGCGGCGCTGGAGCGGCGCAAGGCACTCACCACCGCAGGCAAGAAGGCTGCTGGTCGCTTCTCTTCCACGCCCGGAAGGGTGAGGACCGCCGCGGACGCCCGTTCGAGCCGAACCACCGAGGCGGATCGTTCCGGCGACGCCCCCATGACCGGCCCGGCGCCCACGACCCGGCGGGCCCCCAGCCGCGCCATGCGGCCGGCCTCTCCCGCCCTGACCGCGCCGGCTCCTGCCCGGGAGGCTTCCCGCCCCACCCGGCCCCTCTCCAACCCCAGCCGCGAGCTCGTGCTGGCACGCCGCGAGGCCCTCTCCCGCCGCGGCAAACGCGCCGACACCACCAGGGACCGCAACCGCGCCGAGGTGTTCAAGGCCAAGGCGGCCACCCCCGCCGAGTCGAGCCCTGCCGCCGCACCGGCCCCCGCCCCTGCCCGGTCCGTTCCCTCCCTTTCCCTGGATCGGCCCTCCCTGGCCAGCCGCAACGGCCAGGAGCGGCGCAATGGATCCCGCCGCTCGGCCCAGCACAACCCCGGCCGTGCCCTGGTGCTGGCCCGCCGCCAGGCCCTCTCCCAGCGGGGCAAGGCCGCTTCGATGCCCAGCGCCACCAGTTCCGCAGCGGTTGCCCGCCAGGGCAATCCCGACCTCAGCACCCGCGAACTGGCGATGAAGGTCCGCGAGCTGAAGAGCAAGGTGGGCTCGGCCGGCTGCGCCCGCGGCAGCGGCTGCCGGCCCACCGGCCCCAACCGCCACGGCGCCCGCCAGGACGCGGCCGCCGATGCCCACTGGAAGGTGGGGGCCAGCCAGACCTCGGGTGGGCAGGTGGTCACCGGCACCCAGGCCAACCGGTCCCTCAAGACGACCGGCAACGAGGCGAGCACCTGCCGTCCGATCACCGGAACGGAGTACCTCGGCGCCGAGATCTTCAGCACCTTCTGCCAGAGTTCGCCCCCCGCCAGCCAGCCCCCCAAGGTGCGGGTGACGGCCACCAGCCACGGCAACCCCGTCACCGGCAACGAGGTGGGGCGTTCGGTGAAGGTGACGGGCGACGAGCCCGGCACCTGCAAGAACGTGACCGGCACCGAGTACCTCGGCGCCGATCAGCTCCAGGCCTGGTGCGGCACTGCACCGGCCTCGCCCCGCAAGGTGGGCCGCAGCCGCACCCAGGGAGGCCAGCCCGTCTCCGGCGTGATGGTGGGCCGCTCCGAGCGGGTCACCGGTGACGAGCCCGGATCCCGCCGTCCCCTCACCGGCGACCAGTACGTGACCGAGGCGTCCGAGGTGGCGGGCCGGGCCCCCAGCAAGGTGCGCAGCCTCACCACCCTGCGCGGCTCGGAGGTCACCGGCACCGCCGTGGGCCGCAGCGAGCACGTCACCGGCGACGAGCCCGGTTCCTGCCGCAGCATCACCGGCGACGAATACATCGGCACCGATCAGTACGAGCGGTTCTGCGCCCAGCGCCCCGCTCCGGAAGCCGCCAAGGTCGGCTTCTCGGTGACCAACCGGTCCCAGGTGGTGAGCGGCACCCGCACCGGCCGCTCCCCCCGCGTCACCGGCGATGAGCCCGGCACCTGCAAGGCGGTGACCGGCACGCCCTACGCCGGCCTCGAGGAGGCGGGCGCCTGGTGCGCGACCCCCCAGGTGGAGGAGATCCGCGCCCGCACCCCCGAACGTCTCGGCACCCGCATGAGCGGCATCCAGCCCGGCATCGGCGGGGTGATGACCGGTGCCGAACGGGGCGCCTGCGAGGACATCACCGGCACCCCCTACGTGGGTCCGGACCAGCTGGCGGCCGCCTGCGGACCCGGCCCCGCCCAGCAGGCCGACTTTCCCCAGTCCCTCGACACCGCCCCATGGGGTCGGTTCAGCGTGCAGTCGCCGGCCCGCGCCGCCCAGCTCGCCCGGGAACGGTCCGCCGGGGTGACCGGCACCGCCTACGAACGGGGCAACCAGGTCACCGGTCCCTTCGACATGGCCGCCGGCAAGGTGACCGGCACCGAACAGTTCCGCTTCGACCGGCCCTCCGCCAACTGGAGCCGCGGACCGCTCGTTCCTGCGCCGGAGCGCACCGACAGCGCATCGGTCACCGCGGACGAGGATCTGCGGCCCCGCTCCCGCGTGACCGGAGAAGGCCAATCCTCCGGCCTTCGGATCACCGGCGACGACTGGGACCGCGGTGAACGGATCACCGGCACCGAGGGAGCGTCCGCCCGCCGCCGCAACCCCACCCGTCCCGGCCCGATGACCGCCATGCCCGCCTTCCAGCCGAAACGGAACGACGAGGTGCCCGACCCGGTGAGCCGCGTCACCGGCTCCAGCGGCAACACTTCGGCCGGATCGCTGATCACGGTGTCCGGCGGCGCCCGGGGCTGATCCGCCGATGCCCCGCCGTCCGGCTCCCGCCATCCGGAATCTCGCTCCCCTCGCCCCGCGCCGGCGGCCTGCCCGTCCCGAAGGGGATCTCCGCGAGCGGCTGGCCCAGGTGCGCGGCGGCGGTGAGAATGGCCGAGCTCCCTCCTCAGCCGGCCGCAGGAACGGCCTCCACCCCCTCACCGACGGCGCCACGAACGCCCGCCTGCTGGCCTATGAGGCCCGGGTCAAGGAGGCGTTCGACAGCATCGTCCCGGTGCTCAAGCGGATCTCCGCCCTTCAGCACGAGGACGGCTTCGTGGCGCTGGCCCAGCAGCTTGCCCTGGCCGAACTGGGCTACCGGTTGCCCGAGCCGATCCTGGAGAAGGCCTGGGTGAGCCAGCTCGACATGCGCACCCTCTTCGCCTGGTGCGTGTTCGAGGCCTACGAACAGACCAGCGCCAGCTTCTTCTGCGAGGACCCCCTGGAGGGGAGGGCGGGCAGCGCCGCGGCCGAGGAGTTCGACGGCTTCCTCCTCTCCTGCGGATTCCATCTGCTCGACATCACCCCGTGTGCCGATGGCCGTCTGGCCCACGCCATCGCCTACGCCCTGCGCATCCCCTTCGGCTCGGTGCGGCGCCGCCCCCACGCCGGCGCCCTCTTCGACGTGGAGAACACCGTGAACCGCTGGGTGAAGACCGAGCACGGCCGCTACCGCGAAGGCATTCCGAATGCCGCCCACGAGGCCACCCGGTACCTGAAGGTGGTCCTCTACCACTTCAGTTCCCTGGATCCCGCCCACCAGGGCTGCGCGGCCCACGGCAGCGACGACTCCCTGGCCGCCGCCAGCGGCTACGCCCGGCTCCAGGACTTCCAGCAGGCCGTCGAGAACAGCTTCTGCTGCGGCGCCTCGGTGGACCTGCTGCTGCTCGGCATCGACACCGACACCGACGCCATCCG
>CAZVPB010000188.1:0-4183 GCA_964628165.1 uncultured Cyanobium sp. | reverse complement strand
GATCCGCGACTGGGTGTGGTGGAAGAACAAGGAGGCGCTGCTCACCATCGGTGACAACAAACCTCGTTACCAGCAGGACGGCGGCCAGGGGCGCCGCAGGTCCGACCCGGAGGCGGAGGCCACTTCCGGCGAGCAGCCGCGCCGACGCTTCCTCGGGCTGTTCTGAGCGGCGCCTCAGGCGCCGGCCAGGGCGTCGGGAATGGCGGGGCTGGGGGCTTCGAAGCTGCCCCGGAGCACGAACTCCAGCCGCAGCTTGAGAAAGGTGATGAACTTCTCGTCGGTGGAGACCACCGCTGCTGCCGGCCTGGGCACCGCCTGGCTCGTACGGGCCAGGTCGGGGCTGTCGAGAAAGGCCGGCCGGCGCACCAGCCAGAAATCGATCGTCCTGCCCTGTTCGCCGTAGTTGCGCACCCGCTCCCGCAGCACCTCCTCGAGAGGCTCCTCCTCGGTGAGGAAGCGCTCGCTGGCGGCCACGAAGTGATAGGTGGTCATGGGCGGGGGCTGCCGAACAGGGGGTCGCGGCGGGGATTCTGAACCAGCGCCTTCATCTCCCGCACCGCCTGCTCCAGTCCCACCGCCAGGGCACGGGCCACGATCGTGTGGCCGATGTTGAGCTCCTCCATACCTTCGATCGCCGCCACCGGCTCCACGTTCTGATAGGTGAGCCCGTGGCCGGCGTTGACGCGCAGCCCCAGGCTGCGGGCGATGAAGCAGCCCTCCGTGAGCCGGGCCAGTTCACCGGGCTGCTCGCTCCAGCCCGCTTCGGCGTAGGTGCCTGTGTGCAGCTCCACCCAGCGGGCGCCGGTGGCGGCGCTGGCCTCCAGCTGGGGGGCATCGGCATCCACGAACAGGCTCACGGCGATGCCGGCGGCCTGAAGCCGGCCCACCAGGGTCTGGAGTGAAGCCCGCTGGCCGGCCACATCCAGACCCCCCTCGGTGGTCACCTCCTGACGCTTCTCCGGCACCAGGGTCACCATGTCGGGGTGGATGCGCAGGGCGATCGCCTCCATCTCGGACGTGGCGGCCATCTCCAGGTTGAGGCGGCTGCGCACGGTGGCCCGCAGCAGCTCCACGTCGCGGTCCTGGATGTGACGCCGGTCCTCGCGCAGGTGCACGGTGATGCCGTCGGCACCGCCCAGCTCCGCCAGCAGGGCGTAGGTGACGGGATCGGGCTCCACCGTGCGCCGCGCCTGACGCACGTTGGCGATGTGGTCGATGTTGACGCCGAGGCTGGCCATCGCTCCCGCGGCCAAACCCGGATCCTATGCAGCGCCGCCGGCCGGCCCGGGGCTGCGCCGGAATCCCAACTGCCCTCCGCTGGCCGCCGGCAGCGGTGGTGATGTCTAGCGTTCACTCTCCCGGTCCTGGGAGTCGGCCAGGGCGCGTCCACACCCGGCGCCCGCTCACCCGAGCGTCTCAACAGACCGTCCCATGGTTGCCGCGGTGGCCAGCAGCGTCGTGAACACCAGCCTGTGATCAGCCGCATCAGCCCCTGGCTGGCCCCCGTGGCGATGGTGGTCACCCAGGACCTCACGCTGCCCCTCTGGTTCCGCTCCATCACGGTGGACGGCCTCGAACGGGTGCCGCGGCGGGGCGCGGTGCTGCTGGCACCCACCCACCGGGCCCGATGGGATGCTCTGCTGCTGCCCCATGCCGCCGGGCGCCGCGCCACCGGTCGGGACTGCCGCTTCATGGTGACCGTGGATGAGATGCAGGGCCTGCAGGGCTGGTTCCTGAGTCGCCTGGGCTGTTTTCCGGTGAACCAGCAGCGCCCCTCCCTGGGCAGCCTGAGGCATGCGGTGGAACTGCTGGCGGCGGAGCAGCAGTTGGTGGTGTTCCCCGAGGGGTGCATCCGTCGCCCCGGCGAAGAGCCGTTGCGCCTGCAGCCCGGTCTGGCCCGGATCGCGGGCCTGGCCAGCAGCCGTGGGGTGCCAGTGGATGTGGTGCCCGTGGGGATTGCCTACGGGCACCCCCGGCCCCGCCCCTGTGACCGGGCGGCGGTGTGTTTCGGAGAACCGATGCGCATCACTGCCGGGGGGCTGGATGCCGCCGATGCCTTCACCGAGCAGCTGGCGGCAGCCCTGCTCCAGCAGGAGCGCCGGGCCGAGGCGCGGATCCGCCCCGCGCTCGCATCCCCGGGGGGCCTGCAGGCCCGGGAGGCCGGGGAACAGTCCCTCTAGAGTTCGCCCGCTGACGATGCCCAGGTTCCCCGTGCTTAGCCCCAATCGCTGGTCCGGCGGCACTCCTCTCCGTCCGCTGCCCGGCAGCTGCGGCACCCCCCGGCGCGGTCGGCAGGCTTCCCGGACGCGGCTCCTCACCCTGGCGATCTGTGCCCTGGCCTCCCTGGGGACCGCCGGAGCCACCGTTCCGGCTCCGGTGCGCGCCCAGGCGGCCGCCGGCGCCGGCTCCGTCACCAACCCCCTCAGCATCGAGGCGGTGCGCTCCCTGCTGGCCCGCGGCGACGCCGCCGCCGCCCGCGGCGATCTGGCGGAAGCCCGCCGCCTCTACGACCAGGCCCGGGATCTCTCGCGGCGGCTGCTCGGGTTCTACCGCGATCTGAGCGGCTCGTTCCGCGGCCTCGATGCCCGCATTCCGCGGGAGATGGATCAGAAGGGCCGTGAGACCCTGCAGGTGCTCTCCCAGACCAACCTGCGCCTGGCGGCTCTCTTCCGCCGTCAGAACCAGCCCGAGGTGGCGGTGCCGCTGCTGGTGGAAGTGGTGAAGGTGATGACCCCCACCAGCGAGGAGGGCCGCCAGGCCTACCAGAGCCTGGTGGAGATCGGCTTCGCCAGCACTCCCTACACCGCCGGCCAGGCGGCCGCCGGCCGCTAGCCAGTGCGGCCGGCGCGGCATCTAGATTCCCGCCATTCACCCAACTGCCCGATGGTCCAGCCCGACCAGGTCAAGGCGGCGATTCATCGCGCCATGCCTGACGCCACCGTGGAGGTGGAGGACCTCACCGGTGGCGGGGACCACCTCCAGGTGAAGGTCGTGTCCGGAGCCTTCGCGGGTCTCTCCCGCATCCGCCAGCACCAGCTGGTGTATGGCGCCCTGCGCCAGGAACTGGCCAGTGAGGCGATCCACGCCCTGGCCCTGCAAACATCCACCCCCAGCTGAAAAGTCATGGACGCCAGCGTCAAGCAGCGCATCGAGTCGCTCATCGCCAGCAGCCCCGTCTTCGTGTTCATGAAGGGCACCAAGCTGATGCCCCAGTGCGGCTTCTCCAACAACGTGGTGCAGATTCTGCACGCCATGGGAGTGCCATTCGAAACCTTCGACGTGCTCTCCGACATGGAGATCCGCCAGGGAATCAAGGATTATTCCGAGTGGCCCACGATTCCCCAGGTGTACGTGAAGGGCGAATTCATCGGTGGTTCCGACATCCTCATCGAGATGTACAACTCCGGTGAACTGCGCGAACAGCTCGAGGTGGCCCTGGCCAGCTGAGACCGGGGCCGCGATCAGAGATTGCGGCCCGGTTCGTAGAGGCTGCGCGGGTCGCCGTCGGCCCCGATGAAGCTGGAGGGGTCGAGGATCCACCGGTCCACCAGCTCCTCCAGCCGCCGCTGCGCCAGGGGGTCGAGCACGGCGGTGCGGCGCAGGGCATGCAGGTAGCCATCGGCATAGAGCCGCAGCTCGGCGGGGCCATGGTGACGATGCGCCAGTTCCTGGCAGGCATCACACAGCGACTGGAAGTGGCGGATGGCGTCCGGGTGCTGCAGGGCGGTCATCGTGGCCAGGGTGCTGGCACGCATTCTGGCGAACGGACCGGGTGTGGCCACGGGTAACGGCAGCGGCTGATACCCGAACCCCCTGACGAAGTCCGTTAGCGTGTGCTCTTCAGGGGTCCCGGAAACCTGGCCCCCCAGCGATCATGGCTTCCATCGACTCCACATCTCCCCCCCTGCCGTCAGCTGAACCGCCAGGGGGTGTGGATGGGGTCGCCAAGCGGGTGCTCGTGGTCGATCCCCACGCCACGCTGCGTACGGTGCTAGCCCAGCGTCTGCGCCAGGACGGCGGCGTAGATCGGCAACTGGAGGTTCTGCCCGCTGCGGATCGCCTTGGTGCCGGGAATCGAGCCGGTCTTGTAGTCCACGGCCAGCAGACCCCGCTGCCCTTCGAACGTCACGCGGTCGACCCGGTCGAGCACCATCAGCCGTACGACCCCCCGCTCGCCCCCCAC
>CAZVPB010000187.1:0-4205 GCA_964628165.1 uncultured Cyanobium sp. | reverse complement strand
CAACGGCCACTGCACCTTCAAGCACAAGCAGGCCGGCGGCACCGACGCCTACGTGGTGAAGCTGGACGACGGCACCGACTTCACCTTCCGCGGCCCCAACGCCCAGGCGCTGCAGGTGCAGACCTACCGGGGCATCCTGAACGTGCGCCACAAGGCGGCCGGCGACACCGATGTCTTCATCTGGAACGACGGCGAGGAGCGGTATCTGTCGGTGAAGCTGGACCAGGTGCAGAACCCGGACGCGAAGTTCGAGGACGAACCTCAGAAGGCCACCAGCGGCTCGCTGCTGGGGGCGGCCGTGGGGGCCCTGATCGGCGGCCTCATCGCCGGGAACAACAAGGGCACCAGCACGGAGACGGCCACCGTCGGCGCCCAGGTGGGCGAACTCCAGAGCCTGGTGGGCGTGAAGGGCGGATCCGCCGAGGGGGAGATGACCCGCAGGGGCTACACCTACCGGGGCGGCGCCCAGATCGGCGACAGCGCCTTCAGCTACTGGGAGCAGCCCCGCACGCAGAACTGCGTGGCAGTGCGCACCACCGACGGCCGCTACCAGTCGATCACCTACACCGAGAAGAGCAACTGCCGGTGAGCCGCTGATCCCCGGGCCGCCGATGATGAAATCGGCGGCCTCCACAGTGGATCATCTTCTGGTTATTGGATGTATGTAACAACTTTTTTCTTTTCTGAAATCTTCCCTCCCGTACCCTGGCACCGCCTGACTGCAGCGTTACTCTCCGGAAGGAATCAGGCATTCTGTCGTGACCTTCGGCGACATCTTTCGCATCATCCTGGCCTTCATCCTGCCGCCGCTGGCCGTGGCGACACAGGTGGGAATCACCGGCGCATTCTGGCTCAACCTCATCTTCTGGCTGTTCAGCTTTGGTGCCCTCGGCCTGCCGGTGCTGGGAATCATGTGGCCGGTAGCCATCATCCATGCCATCTACATCATCGTCACCCGCAAGTGACCACACACCCTCTCCCCCATTGAACCGATGACCCAGTCGCCTAATCAGAACCCCCAGGACGGCCGCCAGCCGATCGTCGTGCAGCAGGGAGGCAACGGCACCGCCATCGGCCTCATCGTGGCCGCCCTCATCCTTGCCGGTGGCGCCATCTGGGCGGTGTCCATCTGGTCCGACACCCAGCTGAAGATGATCAAGGCTCCGGCCGAGGCCATCAAGGAGGGCGTCAAGGATGCCGCGGAGGCCCTCAAGCCGGGGTCCTGAGTCCCCCTGTTTCCCCACCCCTCAGCGCCATGGCCCGTCCGGTTCCTTCCCATCGCCAACGCGCCGCCACCGCCGGCCTGGCCCTGGCCCTTCTCCTCGTGGGCGCCGCCTGCGGCAAGAAGAACCAGGACGCCTCCCCCACCACCGCATCGAGCACTCCGGCCGGCCCGGAGGAGGGCGGCCCCCGCAACTGGACCGTGAAGGGCGACGGGGTGAACCTTCACACCGAACCTTCCCTGTCGGCCGAGGTGATCACCACGTTCCCCTCGGGCAAGGTGCTCGACAACCTCGGCTGCCGCCAGGCGGAAGGGCGTGACTGGTGCGATGTGCAGCCCCTCGGCGGCGGGCCCCGGGGCTTCGTGGCCGCCGAGCTGCTGGAGCCGGCGGTGGCCCCCCACGGGGCGGTGGCCCGCGGCGAGGACGACTCCGCCCTGCGCGCCGGCCAGGGGGATTTCGACGCGACCGGCAGCATTCCCTGCGCCATGGCTTCGGGCCAGCCGATGGGGCAGTGCCCGTTCGGGGTGGCGCGGGCCGGCGGCGGCTATGCCACGGTCGTGGTCACCCGGCCTGATGGCATGAAGCGGGCGCTCTTCTTCCGCATGGGCCAGGCGATCGGTGCCGACACCAGCGAAGCCGACACCACCGGCCCGTTCTCCGCCAGCAAGGAGGACGATCTCTACAGAATCAAGGTCGGAAAGGAGCGGTACGAGGTGGTCGAGGCGGTGGTCTTCGGCGGCTGAGCCGGAGTCTGCCGGCACCGAACTCTCCGTTCGGTCAACTCCAGAGCAGACCCTGGAAGACGTAATACACGCCGGCCGCCAGCAGGACCAGGGCACCGAGGCGGGTGAGGGTGTCGCCGTGGCGCAGCAGCCTGCGGGAGGCGCCCATCAGACCGGCCCAGAGGCTGGTGGCCGAGATGAGGGCGGTGTACCCGAGGGCGTAGCTCACCATCGTGATCACCGACAACGCTCCGGAGCCGGTGCCGGCGGCGGCGGCGAGCACCGAGAACAGCACCGGACTGGCGCAGGGGGAGCTCACCAGGCCGAAACCCACCCCCACCAGGAACGGCCCGCCGGACGGGGGCAGCGCGGGGAGGCGGGGCAGCCGCAGCGGCAGCCACCCCCCCAGATGGAGGCCCATGGCCAGGATGATCACTCCCACGCCCAGGTGCACCGGGCCGCGGTGGTCCACCACCACGGCCGAGGCGAACGAGGCGACGAGGCCGAAGAGGCTCAGCACCAGGACGGTGCCCGCCACGAACCCTCCCACCCGCACAACCGCCTGACGCCGGCTGAGCGGTCCGAGGGTGCCGATGTACCCGAGGTTCAACGGCAGCATCGCCAGCACGCAGGGCGACACGCTGGCCAGCAGCCCGCCGGCGAACGCCGCCAGCGGCACCAGGAACGGGGAGGGGCTCCAGGCCTCGAACCCTTCGGCATAGACCTGGGACACGGAGAGGATCACCTCTTCCAGCCGGGCGCCGCTCTGCCGCAGCCCGTGCAGTCCCGGCCCCGCCGCCAGGGCCGCCACGGCCAGCAGCACCAGGACCGCCGGCCTTCCGCGGCGCACCGGGGACCGGCTCATCGCCGGATCATCGACTGAGCCTTGCTGATCGCCGCGGCGTAGGCCCCGGCATCGGTGCTGGCCCGGAAGGTCTGCACCGTGGAGCCTGTGGCGGGGTCGATCACCGCCACCAGGGAGGTCTGGCTGCGGTGGGCCTCCAGGAACGGGCCGAGTCCGAGCGCCCGGGCCCGTTCCCGGGAGGCCTTCAGGCTGGCGGCATCGGACACGTCGAAGGTCACGAAGGAGGCCTTGCCGGCCTTGCTCTGCCTGAGGGAGCGGAGGGTCGGGGCGATCGTGCGGCAGGCGGGGCACCAGCTGGCGTAGATGTCCACCACCACGGGTCTCCCCTGCAGGGAGGGGGCGAGGGCCGCCGCCTTCTTCTGGGCCACCCAGCCGCCGGCAGCCGGGATCAGGGGCGGGGCGGCGTGAGGGACAGGGCCGGGAAGACCGGCGGGCAGGGGGCTGCCGAAGCCGAGCAGCAGAGCGGCGAGGGGCAGGGACATCGAAGCGGAGGCGTCGTTCGGCTGATCTACCGGCGAATCCCCCCGGCGGATCGCCGGCACACGTGCCGCCGGGCTCGCCAGGATGACGGCCTCAGCGCCGGGGGTGTGCCCCGGCAGCGCAACACCCGGGAGACCCGTGCCGACAACAACGCCGACCGCGATGCCGACCGAAGTGCCGACAACGACCTTCGCGGAGTTCGCGCAACGGGCCGACTATTCGCTGATGGATTCCCTGCTCGCGGATCCCCAGGCGAGCGGCGACGGCCGCGATCACCAGCCCCGCCAGGTGTTGTCCGGCCATTACGTGCCGGTGCGGCCCACCCCGATTCCGGAGCCGGAGTATGTGGCCCACAGCCAGAGCCTCTTCAGTGAACTGGGCCTGAGCGAGGCGCTGGCCCACGACGAGCGGTTCATCCGTCTGTTCTCCGGCGACATCAGCGTGGCCACCGGGCCGATGCGCCCCCATGGCTGGGCCACCGGCTACGCCCTCTCGATCTACGGCACCGAATACACCCAGCAGTGCCCGTTCGGCACCGGCAACGGCTACGGCGACGGCCGCGCCATTTCCGTGTTCGAAGGCGTGTTCGAGGGCCAGCGCTGGGAGATGCAGCTCAAGGGTGGAGGCCCCACGCCCTACTGCCGCGGCGCCGATGGCCGCGCCGTGCTGCGCTCGAGCGTGCGCGAGTTTCTGGCGCAGGAGTTGATGCAGGCGCTGGGGGTGCCCACCTCGCGGTCGCTCACGCTCTACATGTCGCGCGCCGAAGCGGTGCGGCGGCCCTGGTACAGCGAGGGATCGCGCTCGTTTGATCCCGATGTGATGGTGAACAACCCGGCGGCGATCACCACGCGGGTGGCGCCGTCGTTTCTGCGGGTGGGGCAGCTGGAGTTGTTTGCACGGCGGGCGCGCAGCCAG
>CAZVPB010000186.1:0-4222 GCA_964628165.1 uncultured Cyanobium sp. | reverse complement strand
ACCTGCTGCACCGCCCGGTGTTCTGGCTTCTCACCCAGTCCTTCGAACCTCCCGGCGCAATCGCACAACTGCTCTATCTCGTGCTCATCTGCCTGCCACTCACGATCCTCGTCTCCTGGCTGGGCCAGATCGGATACGGCCGGCTGGTGCGCAGGCTGTCGCGGGCCTGAGCCGCCGGGCACACCCTGTCCGATGATCCCCGCCTTCCCCGCCGCCGCCGGCCCCTTGCACCCACCCCATCGCCGCTGATGCCGGTTCCCTCCAGGCGGAACGGCTGGAATGCCTCGCAGCTGCGGGACAACCTGGGCTGGTGGCGGCGCGGCAGGCTGCGGGAATGGCTGCCGGGCAGGGTCGATCCGGGGGAGTGGAGGGCTCTGGCGGCCTACCGCGGCCTCGTGGCCCAGGCGTTCCACCAGCGGCCGTTCCGCCCGGAGATCGTGCCGCTGCTCTGGCAGGAGGACAGGTTCGTGGAGGCGGCCGGGCTGAAGCCCTTCTTCTCCCCCGCCCGGCGGGAACGGGACAACGCCTCCCACCACTACGGCCACGACATCCAGCTGAAGCGCCATGCCGGGCTGCCGCTGGTGGGGAGGCCGCTGCCGGTGCTCATCGAGCACGGCCTCAAGGTCTCCCGGGAGGCCAGTTTCGAGGCTCCACGGCACTGGACGCGGAAGTATGTGTGCATGGGCCCGCTCCGGGCCCGCTGGCTGCGGGAGCGTCACGGCCTGGACGCGGTGCCGATCGGCCCCTGGATCCACTACGCCCGGCCGCTGCTGGAGCCGGCCGCGATCAACGCGCTGCGCAGGGAACTCGGCCCCACCCTGCTGGTGATCCTGGCCCACAGCTGGGACCTGGTGGAGCGCCGCAACGATCTGCCCGGGGCGGTCGCGGCCCTCCGTGAAATCATGAACCTCGGCCATTACCGGCAGGTGATCTGGTTGCGGCACTGGAAGGACCCGGTCGATCTGCCGCTGCCGGCGGGCTGGCTGCAGGCCTGCAACGGCCACCGCTCCAACCCCTGGTTCCTCGACGCGCTGCGCACCCTGCTGGAGCTGTGTGACGGCATGGCGAGCAACGCCTTCGGCACCCACCTGGGCTACGGGGTGGCGCTGGGCAAGCGCCTGCACTGGCTGCCGAGTTCCGCCGAGCAGGATCTCTCCGGCCTCGCCTCGGCCGAGGCCGACCGGGAGCGGATCGAATGGCGGCGCCGCCAGGAGCTCAGCGCGTCCCTGGCGGCGCTGCTGCCTGATCCCGAGGAGCCCCACGATCCCGCCGGTCCCGGGGCCGCTGCCGTGAGAGAGCTGCTCGATCCCTACTGGGGCTTCGGCAGCCTCCGCACCCCGCAGGAACTCCGCCGGCTACTGGGACGATGAGCGTGACGCCCTTCCCCAGCGAGGCGCCGTACCGGGTCGACCAGGTGATGACCCAGCCGGGCCTGATGCTGGCGCTGGCCATCGCCCAGATCGTTCTGGCCGCGGCCATGAGCCGCTGGCCGCGGCAGCGGCCCTGGTGGGCGGCCGCCGTTCCGTTCCTGGCGATCACCGCCGTCTTCTTCACCCTCGCCAACTGGGGCACCAGCGACATCGCCCGCTTCAACCACTTCATGGCGACGGATCCCGGCAAGGTGCTCGAGGAGCCCCTGTGGCTGGCCCTGGCGCCGCTGATCATGGCGCTGCCCTACGGCATGGCCTCCGTGCAGGGACTGGCGGCCGCGGCCTACGGCCTGGCCCCGATGCTGCTGAGCCGCACCTGGAGCGTGGCCCGCTGGGGCGGCTGGTGGGCACTGCTGGTGATCTGGAGCCCGCTGCTGCGCAACTTCCTCCAGAACGGCGTCACCCGCCAGGCGATCGCCACCGTGCTGCTCGTACCCGTCCTGGTGCGGATGGCCGGCTGGGGCCGGCCGCCCTGGCCATGGGTGGGGGGGGCGGTCGTCGCCTCCGCCCTCTGCCACTCCAGCCTGCCGGGAACCCTGCTTCTCGCCGTGCTGCCGGCGGCGCTCACCCCGGGGCCCCGGCCGCTGCCGGCCTGGACCCGCCGGCGGGGCTGGTGGATCGGCGGGGCCCTGCTGGCCCTCCTGCTCGTCGGGCTGCTCGGCCCCCTGGTGGCCGACAAGCTGGAGTTCTATCTCCTGAAGTCCTCCTACTTCAATTCCTACCCCCTCAAAGGGGCCGTGTTCTTCATGGAGGCGGCCTCCCTCGTCACCGTGCTGCTCACCTGCTGGCGGGCCCGGCTGGGGCCGGCCGCCCTGCGGGGCTGCCACGACAGCCGCACCCTGCTGCTCTACACCCTGCTGCTGGCGGGGGTGCAGCTCACGGTGGCCATGGAGTGGATGGCACCGATCACCAGCCGCTTCCTCGACCCCGTCGGGCTCTTCTGGATGCTCTCCCTGATGGCCTGGACGCGGCGCCACGGCTGCCTTTGGGCGCTGATTCCGGTGCTGCTGGTCAGCGGGGTCTATTTCATCGACGACCGCATCCTCTTCTCGGGCACCATCCGCTGCCACGTCGATGACCAGTTCCTCTGCCTGCCGGACCGCTGGCCCTGGCAGGTGACCCACTGAGATGGGGCAGGCCGCCGGGCAGGACGCCTCCCCTCCGCCCATCAGCCTCGTCACCGTGTGCATGAACCGGCAGGCCCATCTGCTCGTCTCGGCGGCCCGGGCCGCCCGCTGGCCCCACCACGGCGAGCACGTGATCGTGGACTGGAGCAGTGCAACCCCCATCGAGCGCCGCCAGCTGCCCGACGACCCGCGCATCCGGCTGATCCGGGTGGAGGGGGAGACGCGCTGGAATCCCTCACGGGCCTACAACTTCGCCCTCGCCCAGGCCCGGGGACGGTGGCTGATGCGGATGGACGCCGACTGCTGGCCCACCGCGCGATGGGTGCCCGACCTCGACAGGCGGCCGGCCGCCCTGCTGGTGGGAGCTGGCGGCGAGGGGCGCTACGGCCAGTTCCTTCTGCCCCGGCCGGTGTTCCACGCGGTGGGGGGATTCAACGAGTTCATGGAGGGATGGGGCTTCGAGGACAAGGATCTGCGGGCACGTCTGGCGGTGCAGCAGAACCGGCCGCTCACCCTGCTGCCTTCGGACTGCATCGGCGTGATCGAGCACACCGATGCCGAGCGCGTCGGCCGCAGACATCTCCCCGGCGGGATGGAGCGGCGCCGCGCCCTGGCCGCCCTGCGGGCATCGCGGCTGCACAACCGCCTGGTGGCCGCCCACTGCCCCTGGGGCGCCGCCACACCCCGTTCCCGCTACGCCTGCCTCGACCGTCCGGCAGCTGATGGCACACCGCGATGGCAGGTGCTGGAGGACACCCGCCCGGCCCTGCCGGGCGGGATCGCCGCCAAGCTCCGCCAGACCCGGCGGCGTCTGTTCTGGAGCACATTCCTGGCCATCCCCGCCGTGGCCATCGAAGCGCTGCCGGAGAAGCTTCTCCCCGCCGACCGGGGGGGCCGCTGGCCGGTGCGGTGGTGGCACCGGCTCTACTGGCACACCCTGCAGCGGCTGGTGATGGCGCCGGTCCATCTGCTGTCGCTCAGCCGCGGCCTTCTCTCGCGACCCGTTCCAGCAGCCCCCGAAGATCCCTGAGGTGGTGCTCCACCGTGAACCGGCCGAGGACCCGCCGCCGTCCGGCCTCACCGAGGCGGCCGGCCAGTTCCGGTTCATCCGCCAGCCTCCCGATCATGGCGGCCATGGCCTCCACGTCCCCCTCCTCCACCAGGAGACCGGTGACGCCGTCCAGCACCACCTCGGGAATGCCGGCATGGCGGGTGGCCACCACCGGCAGGCCGCTCAGCTGCGCCTCCATCACAGCGACGGGGGAGCCCTCCTGGTCGCCGTCCGGTGCGGTGAGGGAATGCTGCAGGAACCCCCGCATCGTCCGCATCCGGGCCGCGATCCACGGCGGCGGCCGCACCCCGGCGAAGTGGATCCGGCCGGCGATGCCCAGGGCGGCGGCGCGATTCCGGCAGGTTTCGAGCAGGGGGCCCTCCCCCACCATCTCCAGCCTCAGCTGGGGACGCCCCCGGGCCGCCAGGGCGAAGGCCTCGAGGGTGTGGAGGGGTCCCTTCTTGCCCACGAAACGGCCCACGGAGGCCTGGTCTTCCCTGGAGCGGGCCCCCACCACCATGTCGTATTCGGGCATGTGGTCGATCAGGGCGGCAATGTCCCCGGGGTCGTGCTGCCCGTCCCCGTCCATGAACACCAGGATGTCGCCGCAGGCC
>CAZVPB010000185.1:0-4232 GCA_964628165.1 uncultured Cyanobium sp. | reverse complement strand
TGGGGGAGGCCAGGTTGAAGTCCACCCCGGCGGCCGCCTGCGCCTCGGTCTCCAGCCGGGCGAGCTGTTCGCCGAATTCGGTGCTCAGTTCGGCGAGATAGGCGGTGTCGATGCGGATGCCGGCCGCCTCCATCGCCGCCAGCACCGGCTCCAGCGGCAGTTCCACCCGCGCCAGCAGCTCCGGCAGGGCCTGCCCCATGGCCGCCAGCTGCTCCCGCAGCACCCCGGTGAGGCGCCAGGTGAGATGCACATCCATGCCGCAGTAGAGGGCGGCGGCATCGATGGCCACGTCGGCGAAATCGCCGCCGCGGGGCACCAGGTCCTTGTAGGCGGTGGGGGTGAAACCGAAGTTGCGCTGGGCCATCGCCTCGAGGCCGTGCCTGTCGCCGGCATCGCGGAGGTAGTCGGCCAGCATCGTGTCCATCACCACCCCCTCCAGGGCCAGGCCGTGGCGCATCAGCACCAGCCGGTCGTACTTGGCGTTCTGGAGCGTCTTGGGGTGGTGGGGGCTCCCCAGCCAGGGGGCGAGGACGGCCAGGACCCGCTCGAGCGGCAGCTGGCGATGCCGCGGCGCCTCCGATTCCCCCTCGCCCTCAACCTCGCCACCGGTGAAGCGATGGCCGATCGGCAGGTAGGCCAGATCGTCCATCCCCGACCCCCAGCAGACTCCGAGGCCCACCAGCTCGGCCCGGAACGGGTTGAGGGAGGTGGTCTCGGTGTCGAGGGCCACCGGCGCGTCGGCGGCGGTGCAGGCCAGCAGCCGCTCGGCCAGTGCCGCCAGTTCCTCCTCCCGCGTCACCAGCAGCGGGGACAGCCGGGGGAGCCGGTCCTCAGGGGACTCCTCCGCCCTGCCACCCGTGCCCGCCTTCTCTGCTTCAGCGGCTTCCGGCGCCGCTGCCGCGCCGCGTTCCGGGCCGGTGCCGGCGGTCGTGGTGGGAGCGTTGGCGGGATGGGCGGAGAAGAGATCCGCGAAGCGGTCCACCTGGCGGGCCAGGGACTGCAGCTCGAGGGCCTCCAGCCGTTCCCGCAGGGTGGCCGGCTTCACCGCCCCCAGCTCCAGCCGCGGCGGCTCCGCCAGCGGCACGTCCACCAGGATCCGGGCCAGCATGCGGGAGCGGAAGGCGTTCTCCCGGTCGGTCTCCAGCTTTTTCCGCAGGGCCGCCTTCTGCTGGTCGAGGGCCTCGTACACCCCGTCCAGGCTGGCGTGATCCCGCAGCAGGGCCACGGCGGTCTTGGGGCCCACACCCCGCACGCCGGGGATGTTGTCGGAGGGATCTCCGGTGAGGGCCTTGAGGTCCACCACCTCCTCCGGCGGCACGCCGAGCCGGTCGATCACCTGCTCCCGGCGGATCTCGGTGGGGCCGCCGCCGCGGTTGCCGGGACGGCCACCCAGGTAGAGCACCGCGATGTCGCGCTCGTCGTCCACGAGCTGAAACAGGTCGCGGTCGCCGCTGAGGATGCGCACCCGCCAGCCGTCGCGGGCGGCCCGGTCGGCGAGGGTGCCGATCACATCGTCGGCCTCGTAGCCGGGGGCGGAGCAGAGGGAGAGATCGAGGGCCTCGCCGAGGATCGCCTGGAGGTTGCCGAGATCCTCAAAGAACTGCTCGGGGGCTTCCTCCCGGTGGGCCTTGTAGGCCTCGTCGGCCTCGTGGCGGAAGGTGGGCTGGTCGGTGTCGAAGGCGATCACCACGCCCTGGGGCCCGAGGCCCCCGCAGTTGTCGAGCAGGGCCCGCAGAAAGCCGTAGGTCACGCTGGTGGGAACCCCCTCCTTCGTGCTCAGGCCGCCGTCGCCCCCCTTCGCGAAGGCGTAGAAGCTGCGAAAGGCCAGGGAGTGGCCATCCACCAGCAGCAGCAGGGGCTTCTCCTGAGCCATGGACCTCCGAACCATCCGACCCGCCGCACGCCACAGCCTGCCAGACACCGCCGGCGTGCAGGGAGCCAGCGGGGCCACGGCTGGCTGCGCCCGGTTCAGCGCCTGCGGCCGCTACCGGTGGTGGCTCGAGCGCGTCTGGGATCCCGGCAGGCCACGGCTGCTTTTCATCGGTCTCAATCCCTCCCGCGCCGATGCGGTGCGGGACGACGCCACGCTGCGGCGGCTGATCGGCTTCGGCCGGTCATGGGGCTTCGGGGCGCTGGAGGTGCTCAACCTCCATGCCCTGATCTGCCGTTCCCCCCGGCTTCTGCGGCGGGCCGCCGATCCGGTCGGGACCGAGAACGACGCCTGGATCGTCGGTCGGCTGGGTGCCGCTCCGGCCACGGTGTGGCTGGGCTGGGGCAACAGCGGCGTCTGGGGCGGGCGCGACCGCCAGGTGCGCGCCCTGCTGGGGAGCCGGGGCATCGTGCCGCAGGGGCTGGGACTCACCGCGGCGGGGCAGCCCCGCCATCCCCTCTACGCGCCGGCGGAACTGGCCCTGCATCCGCTTGCGCCATTCTGAGAACGTGCTTCCGGTCCGCCGGGTCCGCCCATGTCCCGTGTCCCCCGCCGCTTCGCCATCCACCTCCTGCTGCGGGGGGGGCATCGGGAGGTGGTGCACTTCCCCAACCTGCAGGAGTTCCAGAAGTGGTACGGAGGTGTGCTCACCAGCGCCGAACCCGGCAGCTTCGTGAACGTGCCGATCGGCGAGCTGGAGGAGGAGTACCTGGTGGTGCGGGCCGACAGCGTGATCGGCCTGCGGGTGGAGCCCCTCTACGGGGCCCTCGAGTGACCTCAGCCCGCCGCTGAGCCGAGGGCGGCGTCGATGCGGCGGCAGTCCTCCCCCAGCCGGTGGAGCAGACACCAGGTGGTGAGCAGATCGGGGCCCTGCAGCCGCCCCAGCAGGGCGGCACGCAGGGACTTCATCGCCATGCCCTTCTTCACCCCCGCATGGCGCACCGCCTCGGCCAGCAGCCCACTGGCCCGGTCGGCATCCATGGGGTCGCCGCCCAGCAGGCCGAGCAGGGCGGCCAGGAACGTCCTGGCCCCGGGGGCCTCCAGCTGGCTGGCGGCGTCCGCGTCGGGCTCGGGCCGCTCGAAGAAGGGGGCTGCCTGTTCCACCCCGTCCTTCAGGCGGGTGAGGGAGGGCCCCAGCAGGGCGCAGAGCTCCCGTTGCCAGCCCGGATCGGCCGGCTCCGTCCAGCCCCGCTCGTGCCAGAGGGGCTGCAGCCGCCGCAGCAGTTCCTCCGCCGGCAGGTCATGCAGCACCTGGGCATTGAGCCAGTCGAGCTTGTCCCAGTCGAAGCGGGCGCCGGCCCGGTTCACCCTGGAGAAGTCGAACATCCGCGCCGCCTCGGCGAGGGAGAAGCGCTCGCCCATGCCCTCCGGCGGCGACCAGCCGAGCAGGGTCATGTAGTTGGCCAGGGCCTCGGCGGTGTACCCCATCGCCCGGAACTCGCCGATCGAGGTGACGCCGTCCCGTTTGGAGAGCTTGCGGCCCTCGCGGTTGAGGATCAGGGGGGTGTGGGCGAAGTGGGGCACCGGCAGCCCCAGGGCCCCGTAGAGCAGCAGCTGCTTGGCGGTGTTGGCGAGATGGTCCTCGCCGCGGATCACGTGGGTGATCGCCATGAAGGCGTCGTCCACCACCACCACGAGGTTGTAGAGGGGATCGCCGATGCGGTCGGCCGGGGCGCGCCGGGCGACCACCATGTCGCCGCCGAGGTCGCTGCCGGTCCAGCGCATCTCCCCCCGCACCATGTCGTTCCAGCGGATCTCCGCGTCGTCGTCGATCCGGAAGCGGATCACCGGCTCCCGCCCCTCGGCGATGAAGGCCTGCTCCTGCTCGGGGGTGAGATCCCTGTGGCGGTTGTCGTAGCGGGGGGCACGGTGCTCGGCCTGCTGCCGCTCGCGCATGGCCGCCAGTTCCTCCTCGCTGGCGTAGCAGCGGTAGGCGTGCCCGCTCGCCAGCAGTTGGGCGATGGCCTGCTCGTGGGCGGCGCGGCGGCGGCTCTGGATGAGCGGTTCGGCGTCCCAGTCGAGACCCAGCCAGCGAAGGCCGTCGAGGATGTCGTCGGTGTATTCCTGGCGGGAGCGCTCCGGATCGGTGTCCTCGATCCGCAGAAGAAAACTGCCGCCGTGCCGGCGTGCG
Source organism: uncultured Cyanobium sp. (assembly GCA_964628165.1). GTDB lineage: Bacteria > Cyanobacteriota > Cyanobacteriia > PCC-6307 > Cyanobiaceae > Cyanobium. The sequence continues at coordinate 171 of CAZVPB010000185.1, read as the reverse complement.
TAGAGCCAGTTGAACACCGCCGTGCGGGCCGTGCCGATGTGGAGGGTGCCGGTGGGGCTCGGAGCCAGTCGCACCCGAACAGGACCGGTGACCGTCACGCGGAGAATGGCATGGTTGACGGGACTGACGGGGCTCGAACCCGCAACTTCCGCCGTGACAGGGCGGTGCTCT
>CAZVPB010000184.1:0-4245 GCA_964628165.1 uncultured Cyanobium sp. | reverse complement strand
CCACCGGCAGCCCGATCCCGACCGCCTCGAAGACGCCGTCCACGTGGATCGGCAGGGCGCCGCCGCCGCTGAGCGCCGTGCGCAGCCGGCCACCCACCAGCTGGCGGCGCACCTTGGGCCACAGGACGATCCCGGCGAGGGCATGAAGCGGCCACCGGAGCGCCGCCTCGAGGGCCGCCGCCACCCGCCGGCCCGGCGCGACGGGTTCGAGCACGAGATCGGCGGCGGTGCGGCCCTGCAGGCAATGGCGCCGGCTGTTGGCGAGGGCCGCCCGGAGCAGCCGCCGGCGGGACGGGGGCATGGCCGCAAGGGCCTCCTCGAAGCCCGACAGGAGAGCCTCCCAGAGCCGCGGCACGCTGATCAGGTAGGCGGGCCGCACCTTCTGGAGGTCGGCGCGCAGGTGGCGCAGGGTCGTGTAGGTCTGCCGGCAGCCGCAGGAGAGCAGGAAGTACTCGGCGGTGCGCTCGTAGGCGTGCCAGATGGGCAGCAGACTGAGCACCCGGTCACCGGGCCGGGGCGCCACCGCCACCCCCAGGGTGAGCAGCTGATGCAGGAGGTTGGCGTGGCTGAGGGGCACCCCCTTCGGACGGCCGGTGGTGCCGGAGGTGTAGAGGAGGGTGGCGAGTCGTCGCGGCCCGCCCGGCGGGGGCGGCGGCAGCTCGGAGACGGCGCCGCGGCGCAGGAACTCCTCCCAGCCCAGTACCGGCGGGCCCTCCGTCGCGACCGTGGCGGAGGCATCCGGCTCCCCCTCCAGCAGGACCACGAAGCGGAGCCGGGCCCGATCGCCGCCGGAGAGCTCCAGCCGCGCCAGCAGGTCGGCCGATTCGAGCACCAGCCCCACGGCGCCGCAGTCGCCGAGGATGTAGCGCAGTTCCTCCGGCGGCGCGGCACTGCCGCGCACCGCATCGGCCGCGCCGGCGCGCATCAGCCCCTGGTCGGCCACGAGCCAGCGGGGTCCGTTCTCGGCGAACAGGGCCACCACGTCGCCGGGGCGGATCCCGAGAGCGTGGAAACCGGCCGCGGCCCGCTCGATCCGGCGCCGCAGCTCGGCGAACCCCAGGGTCTCGCCGCCATGGGCGTGGGGCGCCTCGAGCGCCACCGCATCGCCATGGAGCCGTTCGAGCTCGGGCCACAGCTCCTCGATCCCGCCGAGATGGCTCCAGTCGTGGCGGCGTTCGAGGGCGGCACGGTCACGACTGCTGCCGTGCCACCGGATCTCGCTGCCGGCCGGGGAGTGGCGGGGGGCCATGGGGGGGGAGATCACCGGGGAGCGCCCATGGTTACCACCCCTCGAGCCGCTCGGCGGGAAGCGGCGGACGCAGGCTGAGACCGAAGCGCCGGGCGAACGCCTCAAGCAGCAGCGGCCGCACCTCCTCGGCGGCCAGACCCGGCCGCCAGTCGCAGAGGCGCCCCACCGGCCGCCCCCTCAGGCCGCAGGGGACGATGGCGCCGAACCCCTCCATCGAACAGCAGACATTGAGGGCAAGGCCGTGCTGGCTGATCCACCGGCGCGCCCCCACGCCGATCGCCGCCACCTTCCTCCCCTCCAGCCACACTCCGGTGAGGCCGGGCCGGCGTTCGCCCGCCAGGTCCAGACTCTCCAGCACATCGAGCACCACCTGCTCCAGGGCCCGCAGGTAGAGGTGCAGATCGCCGCCGTGCCTCTGCAGATGGAGCACCGGGTAGAGCACGAGCTGGCCCGGCGCATGGTGGGTGACCTCGCCGCCGCGGTCGACCCGGTGCAGCGGCAGCGGCGGCCGGAGCGGATCGAAGTGCAGATGCTCGGTGCTGGCGCCGCGGCCCAGGGTGTAGCAGGGCGGGTGCTCCAGCAGCAGCACCGCATCGGGACCCTGCGGATCCGCCAGGGCCCGCTCGAGCAGCCGGCGCTGCCACGACCAGGCCCGGCGGTAGGGAACCACCGCGCTGGATTCAAAAAGGATTGCGGGCTGTTGGGATCCCATCGTGGAGCTTCCTAGCCTTCGGCCAACTCAGCGCACGCGCGATGAAGCTCCTGATCCACGGCCGCAATCTGGAGATCACTCCGGCGATCCGGGAGTACACCGAAACCAAGCTGACCCGCGCCATCAACCACTTCGAGGACATGGTGAAGGAGGCGGACGTCCACCTCTCGGTGGCCCGCAATCCCCGGGTTCCCCAGCAGACGGCGGAGGTGACGATGTTCGCCAACGGCACCGTGATCCGGGCCCAGGAGCGCAGCGAGAACCTCTACGCCAGCATCGACATGGTGGCGAACAAGCTCACCCGTCAGCTGCACCGCTACAAGGACCGCCAGCACGGCCGCCATCACGGCTCGGGCCCCCGCCACAACACCCACCTCGGCGAGGTGGAGCCCCTCGACGACCAGCCCGTGACCGGCTCCCTCACCGAGGGCAGGGAACCGGCCCTTCCCCACCGCGGTGTGCGCCGCAAGTATTTCGCCATGCCGCCGATGCCCCTCGAGGAGGCCCTCCACCAGCTCGACCTGATCGACCACGACTTCTACGTCTTCAGGGAGTCCGGATCGGGCCAGATCCAGGTGGTGTACCGGCGGAACCACGGCGGCTTCGGCGTCATCCAGCCCCGCGAGGCGTGAGCCGCGAGCTGCCCGATCTGGCACCGCTGATCGACCACGCCCAGCTCGATCCCCACACCGGCAGCGAGGCGGTCCGCGAAGCCTGCGCGATGGCCCGCCACTACCGCTTCGCCGGGGTGTGCCTGGCCTCCCGCTGGATCCCGGTGGCCCGTGAGGCGCTGCCTCCGGGGGATCCGGTGAGGCTGGTGTCGGTGGTGGGGTTTCCCTTCGGAGCCGTGCCTGCCCCCATCAAGCGGGCCGAGGCGGAAGCGGCCGCCGACGCCGGCGCCGACGAACTCGACGTGGTGCCCGATTTCGGCGCCCTCGCCGACGGTGATGCCGGCGGCGTGCTCGAGGATCTCGCCCCGATCGTCGAGACGGGCCTGCCGGTGAAGGTGATCGTGGAGAGCGGCCGGCTCGACCCCGGCGCCCTGGAACTGCTGGTGGAGGTGAGCCTCGATGCTGGTGCCACCTTCCTCAAGAGCGGCAGCGGCTTCGGCCCGCCGGTCACGCCGGCAGAGATCCGGCGCCTGCGGCAGCTGGCCCGGGGCCGCGCCGGCGTCAAGGCGGCGGGAGGCATCGCCACCGCCGAGCAGGCGATCGCCCTGGTGGAGGCGGGAGCCAGCCGGCTCGGCACCAGCCGTGGCCCGGCCCTGCTGGAGGCGCTGCGGCGTGGAGCGGCCGCCCCGCCCGCCTGAGCCTCCATGCCGGAACAGGTGCTCGAGGGCCTGGCCCTGGCCGTGAGGCCGCTCGGGGAGAACGACCGTCTCCTCACCCTGCTGAGCGAGGAGGAGGGCCTGACCCGGCTGGCGGTTCCCGGAGCCCGCCGTCCCCGCAGCCGCATGGCCGCGGCGGTGCCCCTCTCCCACCTGCGGGTCCTGATCGGCGGCGGTCGCGGTCTGCGCCGGGTCCGGCAGCTCCAGGTGCTGCGCCATTACGGCGACCTGGGCCAGCGGCTCGAGAGCCTGGCCGCCGCCCAGGCCCTCGCCGAGCTCTGCCTGGCGATCGTTCCCGCCGACGCCCCCACGCCGGGAATCCTGCCGGACCTGCTGCTCCACCTGGGACGGCTGGAGGGGGTGGTGCGGGACCGGGGCGAACGGGTGGAGGCCCTGGCGGTGGCGGTGCAGGGGGCGGTGCACCTGCTGGCGCTGGGGGGCTACGCGCTGCCTCTGCAGCACTGCTGCCGCAGCGGCGCTCCCCTCACGCCGCCGCTGGGCGACTGGGGCTGGCGCTGCAGCCTGCTGTCCCAGGAGGGGCTCGCCATCGGCGTGGTGCCCGGCGCCGAGCAGCAGCTGAACGCCTCGGAGCTCGCCCTGCTGCAGCGCTTGCTGCGTCCCGCGCCGCCCCGGCGCCGTGACGGGCGGCTGATGGGGCCGGAAGCGGCATGGCTGCATCTGCTGGGGGTGGTGGAGACCTGGAGCGGCCAGCATCTGGGGAGGATCCCGCGAGCGTTCAGACTGCTCCGCTCGGGGTTCGAGACGATGCCGGCGCGGCAATGACGGACGACACCGGGCAGGGCCCCTCGGCCACGGACACGGAGCAGGGGGGGATGGCCGGCGTGCTGGCGCTGCAGGACTTCCGCCGCCTCTGGATCGGACAGGTCCTCTCCCAGCTGGCGGACAAGTTCTACATCGTGCTGATGGTGTTCCTGATCGCCCAGTACTGGGTGACGG